>SKSA01000073.1 GCA_007118195.1 Anaerobacillus sp.
GGATTAGATGAAGAAAACATCGTTGCAATATTTGAAGGAGGAGAAATCACTGGAGCAGAGTTCGCTGAGTTTTTGGCAGCCAATGCCTTTATTAACCCTTACGCACAAATAAATGACTCGGAATATCGTCTAGAAATGCTTCATGATCTAATTATGGAAAAGTTGATTGTCGATCAATTTGAGGAGGATGACTGGGTAAGGGAGCAAGTTGACTTCGTTTTTGATGAAATTACTTTATCTTATGGTGATGACATTGCTGCTAGTGCTTATAAGACGTTAAAAATTAGTGAGGATGAGGTTAAAAAAGCATTACTCTCTATATTTAAAATCGAAGGCTATTTTCAAGAACAAGTTACACAGTTGGAGATGGAGAATTTTTATCATGAGGTTACAGATGAACTAACAACAGCAACTTTCACTCATATATTAATTGCCAATGAGTTCATAACTGAAAACGATGAAACGGTCGAACGCTCACATGAAGATACGTTAAAAATTGCCGCTGAGATCTATACGAAAATATTAGCTGGAGAAGATTTCAACCAACTAGCAACCGAATATTCAGATGATGTCGTTAGTATAGACAGTGGCGGTCACTATGAAGCTATATTTATTGAAGATCTAGTGTCTGAATTTAAAGAGGCAATATTAACACAGGAAATAGAAGAAATTGGTGATCTTGTACAAACTGAATACGGTTTTCATATCATTAGAGTTGAAGATTTACAAGTAGTCCCTTTTGAAGAAGTTGAAGAGGCTATTTTAGGAGAACTTACTATAGAAAAGTTTAATGAGTATTATTTTGAAAAACTTCCAAGTTATATAGTTGAAATTAACCTTTAGAGATAACAACAAAGCGAACTCGTTTCAGCTTGCTGAAACGAGTTCGCTTTTATGTGAAATGAGATGGATAATAATATGAGAAAGTTAGATCGCAAAATCGAAATTGTAAAGTTGGAGGAGTTTGATGAGGAAAAAAAGAATTGCTTTATTGCACTTATTACCTATTGCTGGGGATATAAAATTTAATCAAAATCTTATCGAAAAGGCAGTAAAACAAGCAGCAGAAAAAAATGTAGATTGGGTTATAACTCCGGAATTAGCTACGAGCGGGCTTCAGTTTACTCATATCATTGGAACAGATTGGATTAAACACCAACCCGATAAGTGGATGAGTTACTTTCATGATATTGTTAAGTCCCTAAAAACAACCGTGTTTATTGGATGTGCAGAAAAATCTAAACAAGATAATAAACTATACAATTCAGTTTTTGTGATTAATGAGAAAGGGAGATTAATAGAAAAACAAAAAAAGATTACAAGGGTAGATAATTGGTCTGCATCAGGTGAACTTATTGAACCAATAGATCTTGGAGATATAAAAGTTGGTGTATTGATATGTGCAGATTCTTATACTAGAAATATTGCGGATATACTTTTGAACAAAGGGGCAAAAATCCTAGTTGCGCCATCATCCTGGGGACCAGGTTTGCACGGACCCAATGGCGAATGGGAGCAAAGGTCCATTGATACAGGATTGCCTATTTTTGTGTGTAATCGTACTGGGAAAGATAAAACTGTTTCCTTTTGGGAAGCAGAAAGTTTAGTTATTAAAAATGGTAAACGACTTCTTTCACATAAATCTTCACAATCTTCCATTTTAATTTTTGATTGGAATCTCGATGAATTAAATTTAATTTCTTCTAATTTTGAAATACTTTATATTAATTGAAAAAGCAATGTGACCATTTGCTTGAAATTAAAAGTCAGATTAGTCTTGTGACATAAGAAATTACGGTATTTCGACAATTAATGCATCTTCTCCTTTTAGTTTCGTTTCAACTATAAGGTCTACTGTACCTTTATTTCCTTTAATGATATCTGTAAAAACTTCCTATTGTAAGAAAGTAACGTGTGTAAAATCTAGGTGTTCATAAACATCTGGGAAAAAGGCGAGGATAAACTCCTCAAAAAATATTGTAATCTGTTCCTTAAACCAACGATCATGATCATTTCTAACAGCACACAATTTACTCACCTCATAAACAGAACTTTTGTTCTTGTAATAACCAGGTATAGGATTGTTCTTCTTCTTTAGCTAACGATAAACAATAGTTGAGGAACTGTCATTGCAACGGTTCCTCTTCTTATCGAAGTATGGAAGCAGTTTAATCATACAAGCTCTACTTCTCTTTACGCAGTAATTGAATATAAATTAGTAGGAAATAAAGGGAGGGTATGAATTTGAAAAGTTTCTTAATACTTATGCTTATAGCAATTACGTTATCTGCCTGTAATAATGAGCAACAATTGAAGATGGATGAAGAGGGACAACTTTATATCGGAAGCCCAACCGCTAATGAGATTTTATCCAAGAACAAAAAAGAAGATATTTTCCTTATGAATGAAGTGGTTTACGTTAATGCTGAAAGAATTGATTGGGTAAAAAAAAGAGAGTTGACATTAGGAGATGTAGTATTAGAAATAGTTAGACAATCAAATGATGGCGAAGATTTCACTGAAGGTACAGCAACAAAATTACCCGTAGGAACAAAAATTTATGAACCGATTGAAAAAGGTGATATTTATATTGCTGTTGTAGATGGAAGAGAAATAAGGTATTTAGGTTTCCGCGAAGGATAAAATATTTCTTTTTTAATTAACGATATGCTTTAGTGAAAAAATCGGCAGTGGTGGACCTGGATGCTTAGTAAACCAGGTTTATTTATTTTTCTTTAAAATTTGTCTTTTTGCAAATGGTAGATAGTGTTAAAATTTACTTATTCAAGTAAATGACAAGATTAGCAAAGTTAAAAGGAGCATTTGTTTTGTTAACTAATGTGGGTATTCCAGGTTTAATGATGATTCTGATCATTACTGCAGTATTTGTTGGAGGTATTTGCTATTAGTTCGTTTATTATCAAAAAAATAACTAATAAAATTGTGAAGAGACGTACTTAACAATATAGCGATAGCGTAACGGGGCTATCTCTTCTTCAACTAAGCTTCCTTTACTTCAACTATATTTGCTACTGAGGGGTTGTTAAATTATGAGGTTTATAGCTTTATCATTTATGGCATTATTATTACTTCAAGGTTGTTCTAATAGTGAAACGATTAGTGGTAAAACCATTGAAGAAGTTATAAGTAAGACAGATAGAATATCAAATACTTCTGTTTTACATGAAGAGGAAGTTGAAAAAGGAGTTTTAATTTTTCACGTTCCACAAATATCAGGTAATGAAAGTACGAATGGCTCCAAATTAGGTATAGAATTTCTTGAAAAAAAGTTTAATAACTGGGTAATGTCATACAAAGGAGGAGCATATAGCAATGGTAGTTTTCAAAAGTTGTACCATGAATTATTTTACATAGATGACAGTATGCCAGGATTTTATGGTGAAGTTAGAGATTCTGAAATTAAAATGATTACTATTGAAACATCTGGATTGATAGAAGAAGGTACGATTATTGAAGTGCTACAAAATGACAATGCCATTACTATCTGGTACATCATATTGGATACTTACGAAGAACCTATTCTAATTAATGGTTATGATGAAAAAGGGGAACTTCTTTACCATTCAGAATATAACTTAAATACTTTTTCATCAGGGACTACGAAAGTTGATAGTTAAAACTTTTCGTTTATTTGCAGAGGAATATACTAACATAGCAGTTTTCTTAAATGATATTATAAAAGTTCTTATTATCTGAATAATTGGTATTTAACGGGTAGCGCTAGTGCAACATGTAATACATTTTGTTTAAGTATTGAGCAGCATTTTTAATTTTATAAGGGAGGTACATTACTATCGGACTTACATTTGGACTTATAATTATGGGCATTATAATCTTTTTTTTAGGTTTTCTTACTCCAATAAACCTTTTTTATACTTTACCAATTTCAATAATCGTTATCGTGATTGGAATAATTCTTTTAGTAAAAAGAAATAGGGAATTCAGCTAACGAGAGCAAGAGCGGAACAAGGAGTTATTGATAGCTTCTTGTGCTAACGAAGCAGTTTAGGGAAAGAAGGAGGGAAAGTAATGTTTAAAAAATCGAGAATCTTTATAGTTGTAATTGTGATGTTGTTAGTCGGTATATTACTGTATTTTAAAATAAATCCTCCATTAGATATTCGAGGTATTGGTAGTAATGCAGAACAGGCTGGAAATGTTACAAGTGATAAAGGAAATCCTTTTGTAATTGTGGCTCAACCAGAGAATAATGGATTCGTTAATATAAGATTAAAAGAAGTTCTTATAAATTCAAATGAAAAGCCTATTAAAGCTGAACTTGGAGTTGGTCGTTCAAATCATATGGTAATGGTTACACAGGCATTAGGAAATATAGAGGAAGATGAAGAAATCAGCTTTCATGAGATAAGTGAATATCCAATACGTCCATTAACTAAGGTCCAAAATGAACAAGTGGATTCTGATACAATTAAGCACTATGGTATTGCGGTTTTCCATTATGAAAAAATAAATAATCTTATTATTAAATATAGTTATTTGGGAATACCTTTCGAAAAAGAAATAGACATAAGTGAAGACTAATATTCAACTAACGCATCCTTAGTTGAAGTAAAGAATCAGGTTAAATAAATTCATTGAAAAAAAAGGGGAGATAGTGTGCCAGCAGAATTTAAATTCTTAGCACTAGTAATAGGTCTAAGTGTTATATGTTAAAAAATCGAAAGAAAAATATGTTAAGACGATTAGTATTCCTCAGTTTTCTATTTTACGCAATTAATGTATTGCAACAAACAACTGGTGGTATCCACGTTCCACCAATTGCTGAGGGTAATTACTGGAGTTGGCGTTGGAATACTCAACTTATTCCATTTTATTTTGTGGGAGATTTAATAAGCCATTATAATGCCTCTGGTTTAAGTTGGTTTTTTTGGAATGCTGTAAGATCATCTTTTTATAACGTTCTATTGTTGTTTCCATTAGGCGTTTATCTATCATTATATAAAATTGGTAATATAAAAAGAGCTGCCTTGTTTATATTTATCGTTAGCTTCGGAATAGAGACTATGCAAATTTTATTTAGTTATTTCGGTCTCATATTTGCACGAAGTTTTAATGTTGATGATTTAATTTTAAATACTGTCGGTGGTGTTTTAGGTTACTTGTTTTTTGAACAGCTAAAAAAACTATATATCAATATTTTATATAAGAAACAAGAGTGAACGCCTAATCTAAACTTCGTCAAATTAAATAGATTGTGTAGTATTTCACTTAAACAAACAGGATGTTAGTTCAACAAGGGAAGAAAATATGAGTAAAAACGCACAGATAACATATCTGTGCGTTTTCGTAGGCTAATTGAAGTGTTAATTGCTTTGGGATTGGAATGTTAAATGTAATGCTATTTAACCTGTGAATTAACGTTTTCCCTCCCAAAACTGAACCCGTTATTCTTTTACAGAATGTGTTTCTTTTTGACGTAGAAAAAAGATTTACAGCCTCTTACTCGGAAAATACGCCCCGGAAAAAAAGAAAATACGCACCTAACTCCGAAAATACGCCCCAAACCAGCTTCTTACACAAACTCAAAACTCAAAACCCAAAACCCAAAACCCAAAACTCAAAACCCAAAGCTCAAAACTCAAAATCCCTACGCCTTAAGTCTTAGTGAAAATCAGTCTAGGGTTCATTTCGTCAGCCTCTAATCTCAGCTAACATAAAATCAAGGTAATAAAGTCACAAACATAAATTATTATGCTAGAAAAATGTTTCCATAATTTTCTAATTAATGTATAATTTATTTGTTTGGAGAAAAAAGGGGGATTAGTAAATGCAGTTTTTACGCTTCATTATCGGACGGAAAATATTAGTTGCATTGATGGTCGTGTTTATTTTTATGATGGGGATGTACTCTGCAGGAAAGCTTGATCGAGAATTGTTTCCGCCAATATCATTTGATGCAACACAAGTTTATGTCAGTGCAGGTCAAATGTCGACGTTAGATGTCGAGGAACAAGTCACAAAGCCGATTGAGCAAGTTTTACAAAATATTAATGGAGTGAATACGATTACCAGTACGTCGTCTATTGGTGTAAGTTCACTCATGGTGCAAGCTGAAGAAGGATTAGGCGATGAAGTATTTAAAGAAATTGAAAGTTCAATGAAGGGATTGGAGAGCCAGCTCTCTGGAGTCGACTTTATATCAGCGTTTCAGTTTTCAACGGAACAACCTTATGAATTTTACATGACCATTGCCGATGGTTCGCTAGATAATATGTCTGAATTTGCACGTAAAGTCGTCAAGCCACGCCTTGAAGCTTTACCAGAGGTTCGTGAGGTTAGTCTTGACGGCATAGAAAATATCGATATTGTCGTCGAATTAAATTTAGAAAAGCTCAAGGAATATGGACTTGGTCAACAGCAAGTCATCCAAATGATTCAGCAATCAAATATTGATACTTCTGTAGCACAATTAGAAGGAGAAGAAGGAAAGCCAACGGTGCGTTGGAATACCTCTTTTAAAAAGATAGATGATATTAAAAAAATTGAAATTCCTACAGCGCAAGGCATTAAAGAGTTAAATGAAGTAGCAAGTGTATATGAAGAGAAAAACATGGCTACATCTGTAGGGTGGAAAAATGGTACGAGAGAGTTTATTTTTGTTCAAATCGGTCGTGTTAACGGTGTTACTCAAGTAGAGATGGCAGCAAGTGTCCGTGCTGAAATTGAAAAAATTAGAGGAGAGGGTCTTGTAAGCGGGTTTCAGTTTGAAGAACTAGTCGCTCAAGCCGATTATGTAACGGATGCGATAGCCGGGGTGAGTACGAATGTTTTACTAGGGGGATTAATCGCCTTAGTTATTCTCATCCTATTTTTACGAAACATTCGTGCAACAATGATTATCGGTTTATCAATTCCATTATCGATATTGTTAACATTTACAGGAATGTGGTTTTTCGATTATAGCTTCAACATGCTGACGCTTATTGGGTTAGGGCTCGGAATTGGGATGATGGTCGACTCGTCGATCGTGATTTTAGAATCAATTTATCGTAAAAAAGAGCAGGGATTTAAAAAGCTAGAAGCGGTTTTACTCGGTGTGAAGGAAGTGGCAACCGCCGTATTTGCGTCAATGCTGACAACGATCGTTGTTTTTGTCCCGATCGGTCTCCTCGGTGGAGAGATGGGACAGTTTATGATTATTCTGTCGATGATCGTTGTCGTTACATTAGTAAGCTCCGTCATCGTTGCCTTTACACTAATCCCTACTTTAGGTGAAAACTTCTTGAAATTAAGAAGCAGACGGAAAGAACGAAGCGAAGGTAAAATTATTTCAACGTATGGAAAACTAGTCTCTTGGATTACGAGAAAAAAGCGGAATCGTTACAGTATGATTTTTACATTTATCGTGATTTTTATTAGTTCGATCATGTTAATCACGAAAATTCCGATGACGGTAATGCCAGATGTTTTAAATCGTTATGCAGAGATTATGGTTCAGCTTGAAGGTGGTTTGACTCCTGCTGAGCGTGAGGAAATTGCTAGTAAAATTAACGAGGATTTATTATCGATCGACGATGTCGACAGTAATTTAATCATGGATAATGTTGATATGTTCTTTCTTCTTATTAACATGACTCCTGAAAATGAGGCAACATTGGAGCAAAGTGTAGTAAATGAAAAAATCAACAGAGCTCTACGTGAACTAGAAGAAGAGTTCCCGATTGTAGGAGTAGGAATGGCAGACTTTAACGGGATTAGTCTTCCGGTTGTCATCGAAATTAAGGGTGAAGATTTAGAGGATCTTAGTAATATTGCTAGTGAAGTGATGAATGAGGTAAGTTCTGTTGAAGGACTTGTTGGGATTACTTCATCCGCAAATAAGAAAATGACGGAACAATTGATCGATTTCAAGGATGATCAGATGAAAGAAGATGGTGTAACCGCTGTTCAGTTGCTTGCGCAATTTCAAGAGTGGTCTTCCCGACTACCAGTAGGGGAAATGAGACGAGATGATGTAACGTCAGCGATTTTTGTTACAACAAATATAAATATTAACGATAAAGATAGTTTTTTAAATCACGAAATGAATACACTTGGTGGAGTTAAACAACTATCGACGTATATCGTTTTGAAAGAAGTGGTCGTTCCAACGGAGATTTCTCGTAAAGATGGAGAACGTGTCGTAAGGGTGATGGCTGATATTGAAGAACGTGATTTAGGCTCAGTTAATCGCGATATCGAAGAGTTACTCGGCAACTATGATGCTCCATTAGGATATACGATCGGAGTTGGCGGTAGCCTCCAAGAGCAACAAGAAGCCCAGCAAGAGATGCTAATGATTTTAGGAATTTCTATTTTCCTCGTTTATGTAGTGATGGCTGTCCAATTTAATAGCTTGATACATCCATTTATCGTGATGTCGATCATTCCAATGACAGCGACAGGAGCATTATTAGGCTTGCTTATTACTCAATCAGAGTTAAGTATATTATCAGGGATGGGAATGGTCTTCTTAATAGGGATCGTCTTAAACAATGCCATTTTACTAATCGACCGTACGAAACAATTACGTAATGATGGCTATGAAGTCGGGGAAGCGGTCGTTGAAGCAGGGAAAAATCGCATACGCCCAATTTTCATGACCACCTTAACAACGGTTGGTGGAATGCTCCCTTTAGCAATTGCATCAGGAGCTGCAAGTAACTACCAATCACCGCTTGCGATTGTCATTATTTCAGGTTTACTATTTGCAACATTTATTACACTGCTCCTAATCCCATCAGTTTACATGTTATTTGAAGATGTTAAACGCGGGTTAAATCGACTGTTTCGCCGAAAATCAGAAAAGGTGTCTGACACCGCTCGTGGACAAAATGCTTAAATGTCCTTCTCCAGTGGACAGATTGAAAAATGGTTAAAAAGAAACGACGCTTAGAAAACTAGTTCTAAGCGTCGTTTTTTGCCCATGTGGTGAAACGTATACACTAAATCTGCTAATAGTTACTTCGTTTAATAGGTCTGCTAAACACTTCTATTTATCGTCAAATGGTGGAATGAATGGTAATCGAATACTAAATGTCGTAATTTCTTCATTTGAAAAACAAGAGATGCTGCCATGATGTTTCTCAATAATTTTCCGACAAACGAATAAACCGATGCCGGTGCCTAACTCTTTCGTCGTGTAAAAAGGTTCGAAGATGATATCAATCGTCTCATTAGGGATTTGCGGCCCGTTGTTAGAAATGTTAATAACAACCTCATCGCCTTCTGTAAACGAACAAACCGTTATTTCACGAGGTTTTTCTTTTTTGGTAACCGCATCGATCGAGTTCATTAAGATATTTAAGAACACTTGTTTAATTTCATTTTTATTAGCGCTAGTTTGAGCATCAGTTTTATAGTTCGACGTAACATTCACATCGATATCAACGATACTTGGGTATAGAAACTCAATGATGTTTTCTAACAAGAGGTGCACAATTAATGTTTCTTTTCGCTGCTCTTGGGCCCCATCATTTTTAGAAGTATGGAGGAATTGAGTAATTCGAAATTTTAGTTGATCAAGTTCATGATCAATAATGTCGATATATTTCAATGTTGGATAATCCGTTTTAAGTAAC
>SKSA01000050.1 GCA_007118195.1 Anaerobacillus sp.
ACCTAAAACATAATCTGATAAATTGTTCGTCATCCGATAGGCAACTAATCCAATGGCTAACATCCCTATTAAATATACGATAAAAGTAACTAACGTTGCTGTTTCCAATTTTATTCTCTCCCTTCAACGAAATAAGTAATAATCGACAATACAATTAATAGCGGCATCGGAACGAATAGCCAAAATAGCGTAGCACCAGTTAAAATAAAATCCATAATATCACTCTCCTGTTATTAAATAGTAAATTACTTATTTTTCAAATTTTTAAACTGTGTTTCTCCGCTAAAAGAACGATCATTACTTCTTTAACATCCCTCTTAAAGCAAAACTAACATTTTGGGGTCTTTCAGCTAACCTTCTCATAAAGTAACCATACCAGTCATTTCCGTATGGAACATAGATACGCATTGTGTAACCCTCTTTCGCAATTTCCTGTTGTAACTCTGTTCGAAACCCATAAAGCATTTGGAACTCAAATTGCTCCTTTGGAATATTACTCTCTTCTGTAAACGCTTTCAAATTATTGATAATTTGATGATCGTGTGTCGCTATCGCGGTATAGCTACCATTTAACAAATGTTGTTTAATTAAATGTAAATAGTTTTCATCAATCGTTTTTTGATCTTGATAACAAACTTCCGGTGATTCTTTATACGCTCCTTTAATTAACCTTACAGAAGTTCCTTCTAAGTCCTTAAGGTCTTCTTCCGCACGATGTAAATAGGCTTGAATAGCAGTTCCTACATTGTCATAATCTTGACGTAAGTCGTTAAAAATGTCTAATGTATCTTGACAGTGAGCATGATCTTCCATATCTATTCTGACAAAATTGTTATATATTTTAGCCATTTGAACAATCCGGCGTATATTGTTTAGACAAAGTTCTCGATCGATATCTAACCCTAATTGCGTTAACTTCAATGATAAGTTACAGTTAACACCTGCTTGATCAATCGCTTCTAACGTCTTTATACAATATTCCGTTGATTCGATCGCTTCATCTTTATTTAGTACAAACTCCCCCAAATGATCTACAGTACAGATCAAACCTTCCCTATTTAGTTTTTTCACCACCTCAATAACACTAGAGATTGTTTCTCCAGCTACAACATTCGATGCTCCAAATTTTAATCCCCACTTTTTTGCACTATTATTCAATAATTTATTTTTTGATAAGTACAAAAAAAATTGTCTCGATGCTTTTTCAACGATCATTTAAACCCCTCCCCTAAAAAGTTTTATTCAACTTTATATCATTGCAACTTCTATGCCAAACTTAAAATTATCTGAATTATAGAAATAGAAGCAATTGAGAGAAAAATTTGACGCAAAACGATTTTGCGTTTTATAATTATTTTGCAGTGAAGTGCTACGCTATTTTGCAGCAAAATAGGGGGAGATCTAGTTGGATATAAAAAAGGAGCTTAAGTATGTAACAGAACTAAATGACATATATAAAAGCATTCTTGATGAAATTAATGTCGGTATTCAAGTAATTAATCATCAAGGAAAGACAATTATTTATAATCAGAAAAAGATGCAGCTAGAAGCAATGAATCTTGATGATGTATTAAATAAAAACCTACTAGAAATATTCACTTTTAAAAATAAACATGACAGCAGACTTTTACAAGCATTGGAAAAGGGCGTAAGAACCAACAATACTAAACAGAAGTATTTTACTAATAAAGGAAAAGAAATTACGACGATTAATCATACATACCCAATCGTGAAAAATGGGGAAACGATTGCGGCTGTTGAAATCGCCAATGACATTACAAAATACGAACAACTAAAAAAAAGTTTTTTTAAAAATGGAAATACAAAGTATACGTTTGATTGCATCATTGGTGAAAGTAAGCCTCTAAAAAATGTGATCGAAAGTGCAAAGCGAGCAACAAGAACTTCTTCTTCCGTCTTGATTATTGGAGAAACTGGTACCGGAAAAGAGTTATTCTCCCAAAGTATTCACCATGGAAGCAATCGTTCAAATTCACCTTTTGTTTCGCAAAACTGTGCTGCCTTACCTGATAATTTAGTTGAAAGTTTATTATTCGGAACTAAAAAAGGAGCATTTACCGGTGCCATCGATCAACCGGGATTATTAGAGCAAGCAGAAGGCGGAACACTTCTGCTTGACGAAATTAATTCCTTAAACACTAACTTACAAGCGAAACTTTTAAGGGCGATTCAAGAAAAAGTGATCCGCCGGGTTGGAGATACGAAAGATAAAGAAATTGATGTGCGAATTATTGCAACAATTAACGAGGATCCAATTGAAGCAGTCACCAACAATAGGCTACGTAAAGATTTATACTATCGTCTTAGTGTGGTCTCTCTATTAGTTCCACCACTACGGGAAAGAAAAGAGGATATCCCTCTACTCGCAACAAAGTTTATTGAAAAATACAATCAATTATTTCAAATGGATGTCAAACGGATCAATCAAGAAGTTTATCGTTTGTTTTTTGATTACAGTTGGCCAGGAAATATTAGAGAATTAGAACACATTATTGAAGGGGCGATGAATTTAGTAACTGATGAAGAGGAAATTAGTTATATTCATCTCCCTCATCACTTCCTAAATAAATCAACATTTACAAATACAGATGATTCTAAAACATTACAAAAACATGCGGACGAAGACTTGACTAAAAAGTTAAAAGACCAAATCGAAGAAGTCGAGGCAAACTATATCAAAAAAGTTCTTTTAAATAATAATAATAATATTTCTCGTGCAGCCCACTCCCTTGGCATAAGTCGACAAAGCTTACAATACCGTCTGCGGAAATTTAAAATTAAAGAAGAATTATCAAGAGAATAACGTTTAAGCCGCAGTCTCGCTGCTATACAAGAAAAGCGCTGGAACTAGACACCTTTCCAAGTTAAAATTTATATTTATCTTAAAATAAAAGAACAGCGAGGGTTTCACTTGTCCCCTCGCTGTTCTTTTTATTATTAAGTCTAAAGTTTAATTGGCGACAAAATTTACAAGCTTATTAGGAACAGCAATAACCTTACGGATCGTCTTTCCTTCAAGTTCCTCTTTGATCTTGTTGTCAGCCTTTGCCATCTGTTCCATCTCTTCACGTGATGAGTCTTTTGGAATTAGCAGCTTAACTTTTAACTTCCCATTCACCTGTACAACTACTTCAATTTCGTCTTCAACTAACATAGCTTCATCAAATGTTGGCCACGCTGCGTACGCTAAGGTTTCTGTGTGCCCAAGTTTTTCCCAAAGTTCTTCACTAAGATGAGGAGCTATTGGTGAGAGCAATTTAACAAATCCTTCAACCATCTGTTTAGGCAACACCGGTTGTTTATAGGCTTCGTTAATAAAAACCATCAGTTGTGAAATCGCTACATTAAATCGGATGCCTTCTATATCTTCAGTAACTTTCTTTACGGTTTGATGATAGGTGCGGTTAAATGCTTCAGTTCCTTTTTCGTCATTAATTACTGGATTTACCTTACCATCTTCTGTAATAAATAAACGCCATATACGATCTAAAAAGCGTCTAGCACCGTCTAAGCCATTTTCACTCCAAGCAATTGATGCATCAAGTGGTCCCATAAACATTTCGTATAAACGAAGTGTATCTGCACCATGACTGATGACAATATCATCAGGATTAACAACATTGCCTTTTGATTTACTCATCTTTTCATTATTTTCTCCTAAGATCATTCCTTGATTATATAACTTTTGGAATGGTTCTTTCGTGGAAACAATTCCCAAATCATACAAAAACTTGTGCCAGAAACGCGCATATAGTAAGTGAAGAACGGCATGTTCCGCTCCACCAATATAGATATCTACAGGCAACCATTTCTTTAATTTTTCCGGATCCGCCAACGCGTCGGGATTTTTCGGATCAATATATCGTAAATAATACCAGCAGCTACCTGCCCAATTCGGCATTGTATTTGTTTCTCGTCTTCCTTTTTTACCAGTGACCGGATCAACGACGTGGAGCCATTCCTTGTTGTTAGCTAAAGGCGATTCACCTGTATCAGATGGTTTAATCTCCTTCATCTCTGGTAAAAGAAGCGGAAGCTCTTCTTGTGGAACTGCGGTCATTGTTCCATCTTCCCAATGGATGATTGGGATTGGTTCTCCCCAATATCTTTGACGGCTAAATAACCAATCACGTAAACGGAATGTTACTTTTTTTGTTCCTTTTCCCTTCGCTTCAAGCCACTCAATCATTTTCGCAATCGCTTGTTCTTTATTTAAACCATTTAGGAAATCTGAATTTACGAGCACTCCATCTCCTATGTAAGCTTCTTCAGCTACATTTCCACCTGAAACAACTTCGACGATTGGAAGTTCGAACGTACGAGCAAATTCATAATCTCGTTCATCATGAGCCGGAACAGCCATAATTGCTCCTGAACCATAAGTTACTAATACATAATCAGCAATCCAAATCGGTAGTTTTTCACCATTGGCAGGATTTATCGCATAGGCACCTGTAAAAACACCTGTTTTTTCTTTTGAAAGCTCTGTTCGCTCAAGGTCACTCTTCATCGAAACCTTTTTCTTATATGCTTTTACTGCCTCTTGTTGTTCTTTTGTTACAATTGACTCGACTAACTTATGTTCTGGAGCTAGCACTGCATAAGTAGCTCCAAATAAGGTATCTGGGCGTGTCGTAAAGACTGTAAACGATTCATCATGTCCTTCGATATCAAAATTGATCTCAGCTCCTTCTGAACGACCAATCCAATTACGTTGCATGTCTTTAATACTCTCAGACCAATCAAGCTCATCTAAATCATCGATTAGACGATCGGCATATGCAGTAATTTTCAACATCCATTGTTTCATTGGTCGTCGTTCAACTGGGTGGCCGCCACGTTCACTTTTGCCATCGATGACTTCTTCATTGGCAAGAACAGTTCCAAGAGCTGGGCACCAGTTAACAGCTACTTCATCAATATAAGCAAGACCTTTTTCATAAAGTTTCAAGAAAATCCATTGCGTCCATTTATAATAGTCGGGATCAATCGTACTTACTTCCCGATCCCAATCATAAGAAAAACCTAGTGATTTAATTTGACGGCGGAAATTGTCGATGTTTTTATTCGTGAATTCTGCAGGATCATTTCCTGTGTCAAGTGCATATTGCTCAGCAGGTAAACCAAATGCATCCCAACCCATTGGATGAAGCACATTATAGCCTTGCATTCGTTTCATTCTCGAAAGAATATCTGTTGCTGTATATCCTTCAGGATGTCCTACATGTAAGCCTGCTCCAGATGGAAAAGGAAACATATCAAGGGCGTAAAACTTCTCTTTATGATCATCTTCCCCAGTTTCAAATGTTTTGTTTTCTTCCCAATATTGCTGCCACTTTTTCTCTATTTCTTGGTGTGAGTACGACATTATAAAACCTCCTTAATTTACTCTATGTAATTTAAATTTGATGAGTAAGCCTTAAGAGCTTGTAAACAAAACGCTCATCATCATCTAATATTTAAAAGGTCAGTGATCGCCAAACCAACTAACCAATAACCAACTAACCAACCTTTAAATATAAAAAACCTCCCACCACTAACGTTAACGTTAGGGACGAGAGGTTAATAACATAATTATTCCCGCGGTACCACCCAATTTAGTGTTGGATTCACTCACTTGTTTAACTCCTTAACGCGGAAAACGACAAGAACTACTAGGTTTCACCCTTGCAACTTTAAGGCGAGTTCATGGATCTCAATGATTGACTTGCACCTACCGTCAATTCTCTAGGACACGAGTTTCCATTACTACTCCTCTTCATTGTTTTTCATCAATTTGTGCAATTAAATTTATATCACAATTTGTATTGTATGAATTTGTCGAATAAAAGTCAATAACTTATTTTACATTTTAGTCAATTTTTTTAAAATTTATACATCATACAAAACCACAATGACGATTTACCGTCACCATCTGGTGAAATTTAAGTTTCTGACGATGTACAAACATTATTACGTCCCTCTTGTTTTGCTTTATATAAAGCATCATCAGCTTCTTGATACAGTTTTTCTGTATCATTTGTTCTTCCATTGTAAGAAGCAACTCCTATTGAAACCGTCAGATTTATTTCTTTTTTACTAGGCAGTGTAAAAGAATGTCCTTCTACTGCCATTCGAATTCTACAAGCAACTTCCTGCGCTTGTTTTAGATTGCACTTTTCCAACAAAATAGAAAACTCTTCCCCACCGTTACGCGATACAATATCGCCACCTCGCATTAATTTCTTCAATAGCATTGCAAGCTGTTTTAATACTTCATCACCTGCAGGATGTCCGTATTCATCATTAATTTGTTTAAAATAATCTATATCAATAATACATACTGCACAATGCTCTTTTTCGTTTTTCGCCTTTTCAATCATTAAATTATAAAAATAATCAAAAGACCTTACATTGTACAATCCAGTTAAGGCATCACGCTGAGATCGTTCTTTATATTGATTGTACAACTTTGAATATCTTCTAATATAATTAACAAAATAAAGTGTTAAAAAGCCGCCGATCAGTGAACTTATTATATGATAAAAAGCAATGTGGATAACGTGTGAAAAGTCATCTACGACTATGTATAAGGCAAATGTAAAAATAAATTGACTGTATAAGAGTAATATTGTCCATTTTTTTATCCCTTCAGCTTTTACATAAAGGACGATAATCCATGCACCGATTGCCATTGTGAACATCATAAATAGTGACACAATCGATGAAAAGTTTACATCGATAAAAAAACGACCGACAGATATAACCGTAGCAGATAAAAGAGCAGGAATAATCCCACCAAAATACGCTACAAGAATTACAGGGATATGTCTTAAATCTAAGATGGTTATATCATTCACTTGTATGCTGTAATGCATTAAAATGATACCAAGTACACCACCGATTAAACCATCCAGTATTTTAATTTTTACCGGTGAGTTTAGAGTAAGTGGGTTATTTTTGAAGACTTGGTGCCAAATAAAAGTAAAAGACGTCAAAAGAGCAATATTCACAATTAAATCACTGATCATCTTCTTAGTCCTTTCTTTTGTAGGATTGTATCATTATGGCGCATACAATTATGTGAATAGTTAAATTATATCATAATTTTCTGACAATTATTTAGGTGAATTTCTTCATTACCTTACATAGCTAACTCTCTGCAAAATATAGTTAAGAGGAGGTCAACTTAACTACATTTAGCTTCTTAGTCGCACTGGATCATTAATATAAAACTCATTAATTTAATCATTATTTATCTAACACAAAAAAATGACTCATTTTTTCGTGTAAACACTACTCTATGAGTCACTCTTATATTATTAGCTTGCTTTCACTTCTTTTTTTACAACACCATCTTCTAAATGACGATCGTACATATATGTTGATACAAATCCAATCATGAACATGAACATTAGGCCATAAAATAACGCTTGCATCCCGTAGATATCAACGACAATTCCACCAAGGAGAGGACCTACCATACGACCACCTTGTGCGATACTGTTAACAACCCCTTGATAAAAACCGGCTTTCCCTTTAGGAGCCAACTGATGAGCAATTGTCGGTACTGCTGGCCAAACAAACATCTCACCGATCGTTAAAATAATCATTGCGACAACAAAGACGAGAAACACTTCTGCTTGCGCTAAAACAAACAAGGAAACCATGAACACGCCAAGACCAAAGTATATTTGACCTTTTAACGTATGGAACCATTTTTTTATCATGCCTGATATTAGTGGTTGACCTAATACGATCATAGCCCCATTAATGGTCCAAATTAAACTATATTGTTGCAAACTAATCCCTAACGATTGCGTATGAACAGAAATCGTTGTAGGCCATTGTGAATAAGCAATCCAAGAAATAACAAAACCAATACATAAAATTAATAAGGCTTTAAACCTTGACTTGTTTTCAATCAATGCTTTTTGATCAAAAACATTACTTTGTTGAACATTATCACTCGTTTCGCCTTGCATCCCTCTATAACCGAAGAAAGCAACTAAAAAGAAAATGAAAAACATAAAGCCATTGGCAAAAAATACGTAATCAAACCTAATCGATGCGACGAGTCCACCTAAAGCAGCTCCAACAGCAATTCCGAAGTTTTGAGCGACATAAATCGAATTAAATGCCTTTCGTCCTCCCTCAGGCCAAACAGTACCTGCCATTGCATACATAGACGGAAACGTAATTCCTGAACCAAAACCTAAACAAATTAATAAAACAACATAATAATTAAAACTGTGAAAAAATGCTAACGTAAATGCACTAGCCATTGTTATTGAAATACCTAATACAATCGTTTTATAGCCACCAATTCGATCAAAAAGTCTTCCCCCAATTAAATTACCAATGACTCCTGCTCCAGAATTCATCATCAGAACAAGACCGGCAACACTCAATGATTTTCCCAATTCTTGATGGATGTAAATCATATTTAATGGCCACAAAAAAGAAGCGCCTATTACGTTAATCACCATTCCGATGATTAGTAACCATAACGCCTTTGGATACTTTGGCATATTGACCTCTACCTCTCTCTATTTCGTCTCTCTAAGGGAATTGTATGCCATTGTAAGAGATTTATCAATGTTAATTTTTGTGCTCTGTTTTTTCTTGAGTTTTTTGCTTTTTATTTGCGATTTTCCTGTTTTTCTTGCGATGTCCCCCTCTTTATTTGGGATAAACTCAAATTTTCTTGCACCACCTCTTTTTACTGTGATTACTTTTGATTTTCACAAAAAAAAGAAGGTATCCCACGACTCACAACGGGATACCTTCGCCTTTCATTAAACCTTTCCTAGAATATTAAAAACCATTTATGTTAAAATGCACAAAAAGCCTATTGGAGGAATTCAACAATGATTGATTTACGCAGTGATACAATTACTAAACCGACAAAAGCAATGCGCGAAGCGATGTACAACGCCGAAGTCGGTGATGACGTTTACGGTGAAGACCCGTCCATTAATAAACTTGAGAAGCTAGCAGCACAAATGTTAGGAAAAGAAGCGGCATTATTTGTGACGAGCGGGACACAAGGAAACCAAATAGCCGTACTTACTCATTGTCGCCCGGGAGAAGAAATTATTTTAGATGAAGATTCGCATATCGTTTTTTATGAAGGTGGGGCAATCTCGGCATTCGCAGGAGTTCAACCTAGAACGATTAAGTCAGAAAACGGTTTACTCTGTCCTGATAAATTAAAAGAAGCGATTCGGACGGACGACATTCACTTTCCCGATACTAGTCTTATTTGCCTTGAAAATACTCATAACCGTGGAGGTGGAGTCGCTATTCCACCAACACATATGGAAAAACTATTTACCGTCGCAAATGAACACAACCTTCCTGTTCATTTAGATGGAGCTCGCCTATTCAACGCGGCTGTCGCTTTAAATGAACCGTTAACTGAGTTTACGAAATATACAACAACAGTCCAAATTTGTTTATCAAAAGGATTAGGAGCGCCTGTCGGTTCGATTTTAGCAGGGCCGAAAGACTTTATTGAAAAAGCTCGTAAATGGCGAAAAAGACTAGGTGGTGGCCTAAGACAAGTCGGGATCCTTGGAGCTGCTGGTCTTAT
>SKSA01000301.1 GCA_007118195.1 Anaerobacillus sp.
ATATGAACTTAAAATTTTTGCCGCGATAATGTCTCTGTGTCACTCTTTAAAACCTTAAAAAACAAAAGCCCTACCTCTCTTTTATCATTACGGCTCCTAGGCCGTGCCACTTATAATAAGGCTACTAAGTGTTTAAAGATGCCAGATGATTTTACTCGTAAATATATTATATCCGTTAAGGATCCTAGTTTTAATTTAACACTATCAGAATTTAAAGATAGTATAACCAAAGTTTTTTTCTAAACCTATATAAATCGTAATTTACGTGAAATGTGAAAATCCAAAATTTTAAGTGCTCATAAGCAATAAACTTCATTATACACTTTTTATTTTGAAATAGCAAACTTTTAATAAATAAGGTTCCACTCAATGTCACCACTTTTAGATTCTTTATCGATATTTACTTTAAAATTATGCTTTTTATAAAAGTGAACGAGTCGCTCTTTGTGATCCCAGTCTCGTTTTGCGATATCCCCTGTAATGTACTGAATGTTTTGCTCTTTAGCCACTTCTTTTAAGTAGTGCATACAAATTGAACCATAACCTTTATTTTCGGGACCTTTAATATCGCCAATATGAATGGTGTTGTCATTAGCGTATTGAGCTTGAATAGAAAAGTCCCACATCCCACGAAATGCACTATCGCATTCATTGAGCATTATTTTACACGTGTCCCCATCATCTGAAGCATAAATAATTACCCAATTGTTATCTTTCGTTTGTTCAATACCGATCACTTGCCATTTTTTTGCGATTTCTTTTAAGTTTTCCTGCATGCGAAACACTTGAAATTCGAGGTCTTCGATTTCCTCTTTTAATTCTTCAGGATCTTTATTTTCTCTCTCATCAATAGCAAAAGCAGATTTTTGTAACATTGTTTTCTCCTTCCTTATTGTCATTTTCAGCCACTAAGGGGGGAGGAATTTATATTTTATCATTTAATGAATTTCATAATTCAATATTTTCGCCATTAAGTATCTATATGTAGTTGCGTTAAACTATTCGCAACTACATATAGTTTGATATGGCTCAATTTTGGTAATTATGAAATTCACTCCATTATGAAAAAACAAGAAATTTGTTCTTATTTTAAAATTTCCCCACAAACACAGTTAAGAATTGTACTAGAAGATACAGTTTGAATCAACCCGTTTTGGTAAAAAATATGTAATTAAAATCGAAAAATGGAGTTTTTTTATAATTTCCGATATAATCTATAGTAATAGTAGTGTAAGAAAGACAGCGAAGAGAAGAGGTTATTATCAATGAAGGAAATTCCAATTTCGTATGTACGTACTAATCAATTCATATTAGTGACTTTAACTTTGAGTGCCATCGTGCTTCAAAGTGGACTATTGCTATTTATTGCGTTTCTTTTTGTAATTATGCCATTATTAAAAGGACCAAAAGCAAATATCGCTTTTATTTTGGCGAAGCGAATTTATTCTAATACTGACAGACAACAAACAGAAACAGAATCAGCGAAGTTACAAAAATTTAATCAAACGATTGCAGCAGCACTATTAACGGTTGCTATTGTTATTCATTTTATAATTGGTAGTTGGGTCGCTTGGATTTTTGTTGCGATGGTAACTTTGGCTGCTACAGTAGCACTTTTAGGTTTTTGTATAGGGTGTGTTTTATATTTTCAATTTAAAAAGCTTAAATATAAATTAAGCAAATAACTTAACTGGGGGAAATATTCTAATGGAAAAAGAAGACAAATCAGACGGCTTTGAACTATGTCCTACAGAAGCTTGCCCTCCTTTTACATGTTAAATGGTGACGGAAGGTCGTTAGTTATTATGAAAAAAGAACGAGTGATTTCATGAACGAGCCTCTAAAATTCGCTAGAAGTGCTCCTGCGGTTACTTGTCGCAAAGCTGCAAGATGAATTTACTAGGAAGTATCCCATGATGTGATTGAGGTCAGCAGCTTTACAGCGAAGAGAAGGAGATCGCTCGTTCTTTTACATATTAGATAGTGAGGAGTTAAATCGTTATGGGGGTTTTGTATGTAATAATTGGTAGTTTTCATTTGTTTTTAAAACAAATCGTAAAAGTTGTCCCCTTTGACCCCGTCGTAAAATCGATAGTAGCATTATTGCGTTCAGCGATAGAATAACAAATTGACATACCGAGTCCAGTCCCAGATTCTTTTGTACTAACAAAGGGTGTACCTAGTTTTTTTGTAATACTAGGACAAATGCCTTCTCCTTCGTCCTTAATGACTAAGCAAACATTCTCATACTTATCAGTAAAAGTTTCAATATAACAAACCCCATTGTCAGTCATAGCTTCGAGGGCATTATTAACCATATTCAGTAATAACTGGCGAACTTCGTTTCTATTTAAAGCTAAGTCAACTGTCTTAGATAAATTAGTGATTATAAGTTTGTTTTCCTTCAATGCTCTTGTTTCTAGTAAAGGCAATAGTGACTTTATGATTAAATTTATATTTGTAACTTGAGGGATCGATGGTTTATTTTTTGATAAATCTAGAAATTCAGTAATAATTTCGTTGGCCCGATCTAATTCTTCGACCATTAATTTGAAAATATGTTGGTTTTTTTGTTCATTTTTATCCTGAGCTAAAAGTTGTAAAAAACCTTTAACAGTTGTCATCGGGTTCCTTATTTCATGAGCTACTCCGGCTGCCATTTCACCGATCGTTTTTAATCGCTCTATATATGCTGTTTCATTTACTACTTTTTTATGATCGGTAGATGTTTGGAAAATTATCAATAATCCTAGTTTAGTAGGATATATATTTAATTCTATTGAATCTTGTCTACTTTTCATAATCAAAGATTGTTTCATATTTTCTTCATATGCCTTTAGACACATAGGTAACAATTTCGTACTTTTGTACTTAGGTAATGTTTCCCAGATTTCTTTGTTAAGAAGTTCTTCCTTAGATTTATTAAAGTAATTAATAGCAGCATCGTTTATAAAGATAAACTGGAAATCTTTATTTAAAATATAGCATCCGTCAGGCATGTCGTTAAGGACCGTGTTTATTTCTGTATTATATTCAGTGGTTTCCAAAACGTATAATCACCATCTTCCTTAAAATACAACCTTTAATTTAATATTATTATTTTTATTAAAATTTAATAGTATCTTTTTTCCTATTTATTGTAAAAAATACAACTAAATGAATTGAGTTATTTGTACGCATTATAAAGGGGTTCAAGTAGTGAGGGCGAAAAAAGATCCTTGTGAAAATAAATTAGTCAGAATATACTGACTAATAAGAAGTGAAATGTTATATTTTAAATAGAAATATATAAAATTCAATAAACTATTATGTATGAAAGAGTTGGCTAGTTGGTTGGTTAGTAGTTAGTTGGTTTGTTGGACAGGGGAAATTTGACTTTTACATGCTAAATGTTGGTTGAAAATTGTCATGAGAGTTTTGTAGGAAATCGCCCGACTTTTACATATTATATGTTGATGGTATCGTCATGGTAGTTTTGTATGAAAAAACAAACGACGGGCGAGTTTCGCTAATTTTTAAAAGGAGCTGAGGGATATGAAGGTTGAATTTCATAAAAAAGAAGAATGGTTTCAATTTTATGATGTAAATGGAAATTTGATTAAAAGAAAAACAGAAATTCGTTTTGACCCTTTAACAAAAGAAACTTCAAGGTTAGTTTTTGATCCTGGTCTAGCATTGTCACCACCTGACTATTCGAATGAAGCTGTGAAAACTAGTGGAAAAAATTGTCCGTTTTGTCCTGAAAATGTACTGAAAATGACTCCTGTACTACCTAAAGAAATCGAAGAGAGAGGACGTATTTCAAGAGGTAAAGCGCTATTATTTCCAAACCTTTTTCCATACAGTAAACATAATGGGGTTGTTATTTTTTCAGACGATCATTACGTACGTCTAAAAGAATTTTCAAAAACAATGGTGAAAGAAGCTTTAATGGTCGGGCAAACATATATCGAAAGAGTGATGGCAAAAGATAAACAAATGAAATCTGCTTCTATTAATTGGAATTATTTACCTGAATCGGGTGGGAGTATTCTTCATCCACATATGCATATTCTTGTTTCTGAAGAGCCAACCAACTATCAATCTAGGACAAATACATTTGCAAAAGCTTTTAAAAAAGAGACTGGAGAAGATTATTTCAACTCTTTATACGAAGTTGAAAAAGAACGAGGGGAACGCTGGATAGGGCAAAGAGGAAAAGTAGTGTGGATGCATGCCTATGCACCAAAGAGTCATAACGACTATATCGTAGTTTTACCAAAAGTTTCATCAATTTCAGAAATAACAGAACAAGATTGGCTAGATTTTGCTACGAGCTTAACAGCCATTTTTTCAGCGCTAGACGAACAAGCCTTAGCAAGTTTTAACATGATCTTAAACTTTAATGAAGAGACAGATGGGATTTCGATTCATGGACGCCTAATTCCTCGATTAACGATTGGGCAGCTTAACACGAGTGATGTTAATTTTTTTCAAGCGTTACATCATGAACCACTCTCATATAAGATACCTGAAGAAGTAGCCAAAATTGCAAGAGGGCATTTTATTAGAGGCCTATAGTTAATAGATTGTTTTCGCGATAATTGGTTAATAAGCTTATACACCCTCTATTCCTTTACATATTTTATAGTAAGGAAAGGAGGGATTAAAATGTGTTATGAAAAAGATTTCAAAAAAAGAAAAAAACGTAAGAAAAAAGTAGAGAGAAACTTCCATTTCCGTACCGTTTGTATTAGTCGTAGATACCAACTAGATTTTACAAATGTTAGAGGGATAGAGGATTGCGTTCCTTTCCATTGCTGTAAAACACCTTCTTGTCTTTGCTTTAAATGTTAAATTAGCTTGACTTTATGGAGGACCATCAAATTTACAATTATTTAAAGGCTCGCTAAACGGCGAGCCTTTTTAACGGAATATATGGTCCGCTGATCAAATAATAATTAGCAGTGGCATAGTAGCCGTTGAAAAAATCAGTCGGTATTCTTTAGTGTTATCTCCTCACCACACTTCAAATCTAGTTTTTCAATTGTGCCAACAGGAAGTTCAAGTACCGAATGTGCCCCTTTTACAGGAGGAATAACTTTCCAAGGTTTAACTTTTGGAAATACCTTAACAACTTTAAAATTTTTGTCGATAAAAACTACGTCAATCGAAATAAACATGAAAAACATATGTATTGAATTACAAGGGATGATCCAAATCCCTTCATTGATTAGTGGCCGCCTGCGAAACATTAACCCCCTAAACCGATAAAGAAATGTATCATATTTCTTTATTTTTACCGTGAAATCACTCCTGTTTTTTCCATCAGTTAATAAAAGCATCATTTTAACCTCTTTTTCTATAAATTATTCCACACTAACTATTATTTACATTTTGAGAATATATATTTTCCTGATATATTAATTTTGTAAGCAACGATCAAAGCAAAACTAAGGAAACTTAGTGACGCAAAGCTATAGGAGCTAAGCTTGTAAATGCAAGTATGCTAGCCAGTTGCCGTTAGTTTAGCGCAGTTCATGCTAGCCTCGGAATAAGTTGTCTTCAATAACTTATCAAAATTTAGGAGGAACATCAATGTTATCAAAATTATTCAACCTATTAAAAGAAGAAAAAGGTCAGGGCATGACTGAATACGGTCTGATTTTAGGATTTATCGCACTTGCAGTAATTGCAGCCTTATTCACAATGGGTGATGTAATTAAAGACAAGTTCGAAGAGATCATCGAAGGAATAAATAATCCTAGCGCTCAAAATAATAACCAGAACCAATAAACTATTTTAATATAGTTATAATAGCCCGTCGCCCTGCTTTTGTACAATAATACATAAAAGTAGGGCTTTTTTTATATAGTTTTCTATGAAAAGTATAAAACCAAAATTTTGAATTTAAGGCCCGACAGTTATTCAAGTTATTTTAGTTGTTGAATGAAGGAGTGTGACAAGTTGTTATTAACAATAATATTAACCATTATTTTGATCATATCAGTAATTACCGATATAAAAGAGCGACGTATTTTAAATATTGTCACATTTCCCACTATCTTGTTTGGGGTTGTTTTTCATACCGTTAGTAACGGCATAAATGGACTTTTGTTCAGTAGTTTAGGTTTATTATTAGGGATGGCTTTATTGATAATTCCTTATGCACTAGGTGGCATGGGGGCAGGAGATGTGAAGTTATTAGGAGCTGTAGGTGCCCTACAAGGTTCACTATTTGTTTTTCAAGCGTTTTTATATACATGTATTGCAGGGGCAATATTTGCGACAATCATCTTAATAAGACGGAAACAATTTTTTTCTCGATTAAAAAATATTACTGTTGTCCTGTCTTTAGCCAAAAACAACCCGACATACTTAAATCAATTAGATAAAAAAGATTTGTCATATTCGATACCATATGGCGTGGCGATCTGTACGGGAACCATTTTCACGTTCGTTTGGGGTGGTATTATTTGATCAAATCTGAAAAAGGTCAAGCAACGGTAGAGTTAGCGGTTAGTCTCGTAATTTTAATGCTACTTTTATTTGGAATGATTGATTTTGGTAGAATTCTTTACTCATACCTTTCATTAGAGCACTCAGGGAGAGAAGCTGCAAGAATGGTTAGTGTTGGTGGAACGAACGATCAAATCAAAGAAACCGTTTTTATGACATCTTCAAACCTAGATCATTACAAAATGATCATCAATGTCTCCCCGGATGAACAAGCAAGAAAAAGAGGGAGTTATTCTACAGTTACGTTAAATTATGAGGTCGAAATTATAACACCGATTATGTCGAGAATTTTACCAAATCCTTTAACGCTTACGAGTACGACGGTAATGAGGGTGGAGTAAATGAAAAAAATTTATAAAGAAGAAAAAGGAACTGTTACATTATTAGTTGCTTTTATGATGGTTATTTTTATTGGCTTAAGTGCGGTTGTGATCGATGGCGGAAATCTTTATTTAAAAAAGAGCACATTACAAAAAGCTGTTGATGCGGCTGTACTTGCAGCAGCTCAAGAGCTCCCTACAGATCGAGATCAAGCAATGGTGGAAGTGAGAACCGTTTTTGAAAAAAATAAAGTTCAACCACTGAATGTTAATATATCCTTTTACAATCATTATACAATGATCAAAATTAGTGCAGTAGAACGAGTGAAACTCTTTTATGGTGGTTTTTTTGGTTATGAAAATGTAGAGGTAAACGCGAACGCATCTGTTCAATTACAAACACTTGCCTCTGCAAAAGGAACCGTTCCATTAGGTGTTGAAAAGGCGTTAAATTTACAGTTTGGTGAAAAGACGTATTTAAAGGTTGGAGATTCAACTGTCGGGAATTTTGGTGCCCTTGCCTTAACTGGACCTGGTGCTAAAAACTATGAAGAGGATTTAAAAGACGGTTATGATTTTGAGCTATTGATTGGTGAAAAATTAGCGACACAAACAGGTAATATCGTTGGCCCTACACAAAGAGCGATCAATCATCGGATTAATAGTTGTTCTATCAATAATGCCACCTATGATCATTACCCGAGTGATTGCCCACGAGTGGTTACAGTTCCTGTCTTTGAATCTGTAAGAACAGATCAAAATCAAATTAAAGAAGTAAAAGTGGTAGGTTTTGCTTCTTTTTTTATTGAAGGCTTTACGGAAAATGAAAACGATGTTGTTGGAAGATTTATTGAAAATACAATTTCAGGAGCGATGGACCCAACAGCAAAAAATTATGGAACATATAGCTTTAAAATAGTCGAATAGAAGGAAGGGAGATAATGAAAAAAATATGGATGTTAGCCATTGTTTTTGGACTGATTTCTTCGAGTTTATTATATGTACTTCTTTTCTCAAATAACGATCATACAGGAATGGTTGATGAAACTATAGTCCAAACAGAATTAATAGAATTAGAACAAGAGGTTGATATCAGTGACGTGGTCATGGAAAACTTTCCTGATTCAATTAAAAGTTTCGAGATCAGTGAAGGGAAACGAGCGATTTCAATCGAGATCAGTGAGGTACAAGGTGTCACAGGCTTTATATCAACAGGAGATTATGTTGATGTTATTTCGATTTTACAACCGCCCCATGGAGGAGCGGTAACGAGTGAAATCCTATTACAAAATATAAAAGTGTTGGCAATAAGTGGACCCGGTTTTTTTGATGAAGATTATGAATTCAATCGCTTTAAAACAGTAACACTTGAAGTTTTACCTGTTGAAGGTGCTCAGCTAGCTTATGCTAGCCAAGAGGGAACAATTACCCTCATGCTTCGTGCAGAAAATGATGGCTCCATAGTATACAACATGCCAATGAAAAATGATGAAGTGATGGAAGGGGTGAACTCCGAATGAAAATTCAGTGGATTGGTTTTTCAGAAAAAAGTTCCCCAATTGAAGTAAGACAAAGTTTTGGCGCGAAAGGGAAAATGATTACCTGGTATTCAGAGATTGATCAATTAGAACAAAGTTTAAATAGTTCAAATGGTACTGTGCTTTTTTTACATGAGAGCGAAACGTATAGTGTGTACGAGCTTAGCCGTGAAATCAGCTTGAAATATCCGTTATTATCAATTGTTTTATTAGTTTCTATCGTTAACTATAAAAAAGCGCTATACTCTGGTGCGATCGATATTGTTTCTTTACCAATTGATCAACAAGAAGTAACGAAAGCGGTAGCTGAAGCGGAGAGATTAATTGAGGAAAAATTAACGAAACACGTAAATCCTGTTGAAAATAAACAAGGGAAAGTGATTACGGTTTGTAGTACAAAAGGTGGGGTTGGAAAAACGACCGTATCCGTTAATTTAGCTGTTGCCCTATCGAAGACTAATCAAAAAGTCGTTGTACTTGACTTAGATTTACAGTTTGGTGATATTGCGATTCTTTATGATGTTCAACCGAAAAAGACAATTTATGAATGGGTCAAGGAATGTTATGAACAAGATGGTGAAAACGTTCAATCATTTATTACTAGTCACTCATCGGGCGTTGATATTTTAGCTGCTCCACTTCTTCCAGAGTTCGCTGAATTAATTTCAGGAATGCATGTTTCATCTGTGATTGAGCAGTTACAAAAGCATTACGATTATGTCATTATTGATACGCCACCTTCGTTAGTAGAAACAGTTTTAGTATCATTAGAAAACTCACATGAAATTTTCCTTATTACATCTATGGATTTACCAACATTAAAAAATGGTAAATTAGCCATTGAAACGTTACAGTTATTAGGATTAAAAGATAAGATTAAAATCATTTTAAATCGTGACACAGAAATGGAAGGAATGAAAGTTGAAACCGTTGAGAAAATTTTAGCATTAAAGGTTGATGCAAAAATTCCAAGTGATTATAAAGCTGTCGTTCAATCGTTTAATAACGGAACTCCTTTTGTTAGCTCTTCTCCTAAATTACCTGTTTCTAAAGGGATCATAAACTTAGCAAACGATATGGTTAATGGCCCAGAAAATAAAGAGGAGAAAAAGAGCATTTTTCGTGTGCTCTTCCGTAAAGGGGGGAAGGTAAATGTCACTTCTTAAACGTCTGAGTGAAAATCAGCAAATAATGCAAACTTCATCCTCCCAGTCGCAAGATCGTCCTAAAGGAAAGGATGAAAAAAAAGTTCAGGAACCAAACCTAAAAGTTAAGCTGCAAAAATATTTAGTGGATGAAATTCAAAAGCAAAGTGATGATTTAAATGATGAACAGACGAAGGATCTTATCCAAAACGTTGCCAACTCTTTTTTTGAAAAAGAAGGAGAACGGTTAACATTTGAAGCGAAACAGGAAATTGTTCATAGTATTACAAATGAACTGATCGGTTATGGCCCAATTACTCCTTTTTTAAATGATGGGGATATCTCGGAAATTATGGTGAACGGCCCTAACCAAGTTTATGTTGAGAAGAAGGGGCAGTTAATCGTTACCGATGCCTATTTCCGTAATAATGAACATGTTTTACAAGTGATCGAAAAAATTGTTGCACCGTTAGGAAGAAGAATTGATGAAAGTTCTCCAATGGTCGATGCTCGCTTGCCAGATGGTTCACGAGTAAATGCGATTATCCCACCATTGGCATTAAATGGTCCTTCGATCACGATCCGGAAGTTCCCACAAAATCGTTTGCAAATTAAAAACTTAATTGTATTTGGAACGTTAAGCGAAGAAATGGCTATGTTTCTTGAGGGATGTGTAAAAGCCCGTTTAAATATTTTTATTAGCGGAGGGACAGGATCGGGAAAGACAACTTTATTAAATATTTTATCATCATTTATTCCCTTTGATGAAAGAATTATTACGATTGAAGATGCCGCAGAGTTACAGCTTAGTCAAGATCATGTCGTTTCATTAGAAACGAAGCCCCCGAATATCGAAGGTAAGGGTGAAATTACGATTCGTGATTTAGTACGAAACTCATTACGAATGCGCCCAGATCGGGTCGTGATTGGTGAGGTCAGAAGTGCTGAAGCTCTAGATATGTTACAAGCGATGAATACAGGTCATGATGGCTCGTTAGCTACTGGGCATTCCAATAGTCCGAGAGATATGTTAGCTCGTATTGAAACAATGGTGTTGATGGCAGGGATTGACCTCCCTGTCCGAGCGATCAGAGAGCAGATTTCTGGTGCGATCGATTTAATTGTTCAACAAAGTCGACTAAAGGATGGAAGTAGAAAGATTACTCACATTTCCGAAGTAATCGGCATGGAAGGTGAAACGATCATTTTACAAGATATATTCATTTTTAAACAAACAAGGATCACCGACAATGGGAAAATTGAAGGGAAATACGTATCGACAGGAATTCGTCCAAGTTGTACAGACAAACTCGAACGATACGGGATTGACGTACCAGCTGAATGGTTTCGTGAGGAGTGATAGAAATGTTTCTAATGCTACTTATTTTATTTACTTTTCTTTTCTTCCTAATTTTTCAATTAATGTATCGGAAGCAATCTAGGAAATATGAAGAAAGAATTAAAAAGTATTTACCTAGAGAACAGGAACAAATTATTGTGACAGCAAATTTAAAAGCGAAAAACAGTCGGTTTGAAAAAAAACTAATCTCTTCATTAGCAAAGAGTTTTCAAGGCAGAGCATTTTTGAAGAAGTGGGAAAGAAACCTTGAGCAAGCAGGGGTACCGTTAAAACCAGAGGAGTTTTTTGTGCTTCGATTATTAATGATTGCACCGGCTTTCGTATTTTCCTTCATTCTCGGTTTCAAGGGTATATTGTTAGTATTTGCAGCTTTAAGTGGTTTTATTTTACCTACTTTTTATTTGAAAAGAAAAAAACGAATGAGATTAGCTAGATGTGCAACACAACTTCCGCAAACATTAAGTACGATGGCAACATCCTTAAAAGCAGGATTTAGTTTTATGCAAGCGATGCAGTTAATCGGTAAAGAAATGTCAGATCCTATTGGTCCAGAATTTAAAAGAACAATAAAGGAAATTAACTATGGTGTTTCTGTGGAGGAAGCTTTAGAGAACTTATTGCGCCGAGTCCCCAATACCGATTTAGAAATGGTTGTAACGGCATTATTAGTGCAAAGAACAACAGGTGGAAATTTAGCAGAGATTCTTGAAACGATGAAAGATACGATTCAAGAGCGAGTCAAAATTAAAGAAGAATTAAAAGCTTTAACTTCACAAGGGAAGCTATCAGCACTCGTGATTACGTTACTACCGGTAATTTTAGCAGTAATATTAAATTTCATGAATCCGGAATTTTTCCAACCGATGTTTTCTCATCCGCTCGGATTAGCTTTTCTTTTTGTCGGTGGCCTTTTAATCGTAACAGGGTGGTTGATGATCCAGAAGATTGTTAAGGTAGAGGTGTAAACGATGTTACAAGTTCTCTTTTTTTTAACAAGTTTTATTTTTCTCACATTAGTGATCTATGGTGCACTCTACGTTTTTTATAAAGAAAAATACACGATTCAAAGAAGAATTGGTGAATTAGAAGCAGATATTATTCAGGTGACTTCAATAACACAGAAAGGTAATGAAAATACGATCGAAAAAGGTTCATTTTTCGATCGTGTTTTTCAACCTTTATTGATTAGTATTAGAGAAAAAATGTTTAAGAAGATGTCTGAGCAAAAAGAGGCAATGATTACGAAAAGGCTGAAAGATGCAGGAAATCCGTTTCGCCTGCAAGCGGTTGATTTCCGGCTCGTGCAAATTGGATTAAGTATTGCCTTTTTTGTTATTTTTGTTTTTATGTTTTTACCTTCTGCTGAAAAACTCGGTAGTGTGATGTTTTTTGGAATATTAGCTAGCTTATTTGGACTATATTATCCAGAATACTATTTGAAAATAAAAAAACAACAACGAGTAGGAGCAATCCAAAAAGAAATGCCTGATTTTTTTGATATGGTCGGTGTGACCATTGAGGCCGGCATGGGGCTAGATGCAGCGTTAAACAAAGTATCGAAACAAATGAAAGGTCCACTTTCAGACGAATTCCTTCGTACTTTAGATGATATGAAACTTGGGATGTCAAAAAGGGACGCTTTCACCGAATTGCGTGAACGAGTTCCATCTGAGCAGTTCCAAAGTGTCGTTAATTCATTAATTCAAGCAGATCAGTTAGGGATTTCAATGACAAAGGTACTAAGAGCACAAACGAAACGAATTCGTGAACAACGTCGTTACCAAGCAAAGGAAAAGGCAATGAAAGCACCGATTAAAATGATGATCCCAATGGTGCTCTTTATTTTTCCGACGTTATTTATTATTTTATTAGGGCCGGTCATTTTACAGTTGATGATTAATTTCTTTTAATAATGAATTAATATTACTAGCGCTACGACTTTCGTAGCGTTTTTTGCCGAACAACGACTTCTTTTTAGAACTTTTGTCATACAGCAGGAAAAGTGTTGTATCAATCTTTAATAAGAATATCAAGCGAAGGTGACGTTCTTATTAAATTTTAAAAAGAGGTGTTTGTAATGGTAGATGAAAACGAAATGTATACGATAAAAGATATTTCTAGACAGTTGAAAATACCAGTAGGGAGTTTGAAAAAATGGGAGAAGGTGTTTGTAGACTTTTTTGAAGTTCACAGAACAAAGTCGGGATCGAGAATTTATCGTGATAGAGAGTTGAAAGTTATCAAAAAAATTAAGTTAATGAAAGATAAAAATTTGAGTGATGATTTAATCAAGTTCATTTTAGACACTGATAATGGAGCTAACAATGAAGTTCCTGAACAAGTAGCTAGTGAATATGATTTAAAGTATTCTGAGATTGTTGCCTTGCAAAATGAAACGGTACAAGCTGTTCAAAATATATCCGATTCTTTTGAGCAATTAAAAGATGAATTTAAACAAGAAACGAAAGAAGTTAACGAAGAACTGAAAACCGCTGTAAAAAAAGAGATAAATGAAGGCAATGCAATAACATCAGGAATTGTCCAAGCTTACTCCAAAGAAGCACTAGATAATTATAACCGCACTCATACTGAGTTGAAAAATAATTTTAAAAGTGAATTCAAGGATGTAAATGAAGAGTTGAAAAGTGATATTAAAAAAGAAGTTGCAAAAGGAAATGCCATTACTGAAGGCATGGTGCAAACATATTCTCAAGAAGTGTTAGATAATTACAGTCGAACTTATAAGCAATTAAAAAAATTAAAAGAACAAGTTCAAAGAGAACAAGAAGAAAACTTATTTTTGCAAAAGAAGGTTGAAGAAAGGGAAGAATTATTTCAAGAGTTCGTTCAAAATTATCGCCAAGTTGCAGCATCTAATGAGGAAAAGAAACAAAAACGAAAACTTAGTAATGTGCTTCATTCCTTGTTTGGAATAAAAAAATATATTTAATTAAGCTTGTATCCATTTAGCGTTTGTAAAAAACGTTAAATGGATTTTTTTTATAAAAAATAAATGGTTGGTTAACATTTAGTAGTTTAATGACAAATACACGAACAAAAACGTAGATAGTAGAAATATGTCATTTTTTAAATTATAATATAGTTATTAAAGATATTATAATAATAGATAAAATCTAGACAAAAGTTAACAATAAGCACTATTCATTGTAATTATGGCGATTGTTGATAGGTTAATACAGCTAGACCTTTTTCAATATCAATATACTAATTTAAAGGATGGATGGTTATGCCTAATAATGATTTAATAGATATAATTAAAGGGCTAAATATTGATGATTCAACTAAAGTTAATATAAAAGATTTTCCATCTATCGATAGTAATCAAGGGCAACTTGAAAAAGGTGATGGCTATATTGAAGTAAGAGATCATCAAATTTTTGTTATTAATCCGACGGAGAAAAGCGGAAAACAGCCAACTCTCGTTTCAAACTCACAATTACAAATATATATAAATGAGGCACTTTTAAAAAAAGACCAAGTGGTCTTTGAAAACGATGATATTCGGTGGGAAGTGAAACAAAAACCCGAATATGAAATATCGATTAGTAAGGAAAATTTAGAAGTATTTTTACAAGTATACCGTGAGCTTTATCGAAGGTATATCCTGAAAGATAAAAAAAGAGCACGTCGTTTTATGTTTGAAATAGAAGTGGTCGAAAAACAGTTGGATGTAGAAGAGGTAGTTTCACAAATAGCGGAAAATATAGTTAAGCGCGGGGTTCGAGTAGAAATTAATACTTCTGCAATTATACAAGAAATTTTAGATCCTAAATTCGAACAAATTTTAGTTGCTGAAGGACTTCCAATTATTCCTGCCAAAGATGGCTATATAGAACAGTTTTTTTCTTCTAAAATAGCTGAAATATTTGAAGAAGTGGACGGAACCGTTGATTTTAAAAATCGAATAAAAATTCCTACAGTTGAAGCCGGAGATGTGATAGCACAAATATTCGAACCACGTGATGGCAAAACGGGGTTAAATGTTTTCGGTGATACACTCAATCCAAAATCTCCTAAGAAAATTGTTGTTCGTCCTAAACCACGTGTCAAAATTTCAGATGATGGTAAAGTGATCGCTCTTTTATCAGGTAGGCCTTCTTTAACCGGGAGCTCAGTAAAACAATTCGACATTATGGAAACTTATGAGGTGTTTGGAGATGTCGATATGACAACAGGAAATATCTTTTTTAACGGAGATGTTGTTGTACGAGGACACATTAAAGATAATATGAGAGTGGAATGTTCAGGTAGCCTCTTTGTTTTCGGGAATGTTTACAATAGTACGCTTACAGCTTCACAAAATATATACGTATACGGAAATATCATTAACTCTAAAGTTAATGGCGGGCAGTTCGGAATGTATTATAGTAGAGTTTATAAAGTGATCCAAGATTTATTAGTTTCAATCAAAAGGTTAGACGACGCTTATCTTCAATTAAGACAAGCACTAAATAATAGCAATACAGAGTATAAAATTGGTTATATTCTTGCTACATTAGTAGAGACAAAGTTTAAGGAAATCACGAAAAGCGTTAACGAATTTTATCAAATTATAAATGAGATGGTTGAAAGTAAATATCAGTTACCTATACCTTTTCAAATAGTATTGAATGCCCTTAAAAAATTTAAAGACTTTGAAGGGATTCAATCTATTGCAACAGAACATTCACTTAAAAGTATCCACTTTTCGATCAATGAACTAATTCAAAAAATGGAATCTGACATACAAGAGGAAAGTGATATCACCTTTTTTAATGCAAACCTATCCCAGATAAAAACAAATGGTACTATCTTTGTTAAAAAAGAAGGAGTAATTAATACGATTTTATTTGCTGGAGATGCTATTCAATTTGAAAAAAGTGATGCTGTTATTCGTGGAGGGAAAGTCGAGGCTGTCAATTCTCTCGATGCAGCGATAGTTGGTACTGAAAAAGGAAAAGCCCCTGTATTATATGCTGGTGAAAGTATAAGCATAAAGGAAATAAACCAAGCTCAAATTACATTAAAAAACCAAACTATATATATTGATGAAAAATTTGAACATCTTGAGTTGAAGTATGATGATAAGGATGAAAGAATCGAAAGCAATAAAAGATTACCGATCCTATAGTGAAAGAAATGGGCAGGCATTTTATACTTGTTTGAGTGAAATATGTCATGAATGTTTTTTATAAATAAGTTTAAATGGTATAATAGGATTAAAACTAAGCCTAAACAATATTATTTGTTTAGGCTTTACCTTTTTTATATAATTGAAATATGTGTTTATTCAGAAGTTAAAACGGAGTGTGATGGGAACTAATGCGATTTAAGAGGAGTATTCCTAATATGTTTACGTTAGGGAATTTATATTGTGGATTTTTATCGATCGGTTTTGCTGCAGATGGTCAATATAAAAATGCAGCAATTTTAATTTTAATTGGGATGATGCTAGACAGTATGGATGGTAGAGCAGCGAGAATGTTAAAAGCTGAAACGCCCTTAGGAAAAGAATTAGATTCTTTAGCAGATATTGTTACATTCGGTGTGGCGCCATCATTTTTAGTATACTATACATATTTTTATCAATTTGGGTTAGTAGGTTTTGCGGTTGCGGGATTATTTCCTTTGTTTGGTGCTTACCGCTTGGCAAGGTTTAATGTTAGTACGAGTACGACATCGAAAGATTATTTTGTTGGAGTACCGATTACCGCTGCTGGTGGAATCGTTGCATTGTTAACTCTTTTCGGTGAAACTATTCCTAACATCATTACGACAGTTGTTTTTACAGGGCTGTGTTTTTTAATGGTTAGTAGAATGAGAATACCGAGCTTAAAAGAAGTACCTTTACCGAAATACGGAACGATCGTTACATTGTTTTTAGGTGCGCTTTTATTTGTCATCTATAAAGGTACATACGCTGAATTTCCATACTTAATTTATATCGCTACTCCGATTTATATTGCCTATGTTACGTATCGGTTTATTAGAGGTAAAAATAAAAAGAATATTGATTAAACATAAATCCTCAATGAAAATTCATCCTCAATTCACGTTAAATTCATATAGCCAACCTATACTTATATTGCAAGGAGGAAATAAAAATCCGACTTGGATAAGGCATGCCGAAATAAAAATTAGAAAGGATGTTTTTAACATGAGTAAGAAAATGGTGGCATTAGGACTTGGAGTTGTACTTACAGCGATGTCGTTTGGGACCGTACTTGCAAACGAAAATACAGAGTTACTTGAAGAACAACAGGCTGTTGAAGTACGTGAATTTGGGCTCGGTTTTAAAGGTGGACAATTTAGCGGTGAGGCTCGAGGAGAGCAGTTGTGTTTGGATGAGGAAAGAATGCAACAGCTAGCAGAAGAAGCGGGAATGCCAGTTGAAGAATTTATTGAACAATTACAAGCAGAAAGAACTGCATTTAGAGAGCAAAGACAACAAGAAAGAGCTGAATTTAGAGAAAATAGACAAGGTCAATTTGGTGGTCAAAAAGGCAATAGGCAACAAATGATGCTACACAACAATTTATAAAAAGAAAAGCAACAGGCTGTTGAGAAATCATCTCGACAGCCTGTTCTTTAATTTTAATGAAGTGCTTTTGGGAATATGAACTTCAAGTTTTAAAGCCATTCACTAATCGTTCAAAAAATTTTATTGATTTCTTCATAATTCTTCTACACTTTATTAGTAATATAGTTCTATCACTTAAAGGAATGGAGAAACTTAATGAAACCACTTTTTAGTATTGGACCATTTTCAATTTATTTGTTCGGACTTATGATTGCCATTGGTGTATTAGTAGGATTGTATTTCTTTTTAAAAGTAGCTAAAAAAAGAGGTTATGATGATAAAGTTTTATTAGACGGAGTAATTCTATCTTTTATCGGTGGGGTTATTGGTGCAAGAATTATTTACGTTCTTGTTTATAACCCTTCCTACTATCTCTCTAATCCTATGGACGTCTTCTTCATACATAATGGCGGACTATCCATCCACGGTGGTTTACTAGGTGGACTGCTTGTCGGTTTATTATTTATGAAAAAAAAGAAATTACCAGTTTTGAAAACGTTAGATATGGCTGCCCCGTTTATCATCCTTGCACAAGGAATTAGTAGAATCGGTTGTGATGTATTTGGTGCCCCAATATCTAGTGATGCTTTTTGGAAGATTAACGTCGATGGAGAGTATTTTCATCCAGCTCAAGCATATGAATTTTTATTAAACTATCTTTTGTTTGGATATTTATGGTTAAGGTTACAAAGTAAACATTACCATGGACAAGTGATTTTACATTATTTCATCGGCTTTTTAATTATTAGAGGAATTGTAGAGTTTGCGAGAATAAATCCTATGATTTTCGGTCCGTTCAGTGTTAGTCATTTAATGAGTTTTATTGGTATTATAATTGCGCTAATTTTTATGAATCATTTAAAGAAGAAAAACCCTATTAAACCAGTTAATGTTGAACGTTATGAAATTGCGAAAACTTGGTTCTATATTTGGGGATTAATGATCGTTTCTTTAGTGGCGTATTATTTGCTACAAGGATAAATGGATATTTGTTCGATTGAAAAGTTCATTAAATGCTTTTCAATCGAACTTTTTTTATGTGTTCAATCTTTGGTCATAAACCTGTGTCTATTTCTTCATAGTTTCTCTATAATTTCTTCATATGTTTCGTGCATTTTATAGATAAGGTATTTTATTATAAAAATATTGGAAAAGAAATTAATAAAGAAAGAGTGGTGGTTTTTAATGGCACTACCTGAAAAAAAACTTCCAGGATCAAGTAAGAAACCATTTAATTTTTTAGATATACCATTCATTAAAAAGTTTATTAAAAGTAAGTGGTATCCAGGTATTTTTCAATGGATCGGTATGGCGATTTTCGGATTAATCGTTTTTGAATTAATGACAGGAACGATCAACCCACATCGTAACTGGGGTACAGCGATGGTCTGGGTATTATGGTGGCCGATCATTCCAATTTTATTTATAGCTGTCGGGCGCTTTTGGTGCGCTGTCTGTCCATTCGGTAAAGTAAGTGATATTATTCGTAGATTAGTAGGTAGCCAAAGTCCAATGCCCAAATTTTTAAAGAAGTATGGAATTTGGTTGATTGACATATCGTTTATCGTTATTACGTGGGCTGACCATATCTTTGGCGTCGTTCATTCACCACGTGGTTCAGGAATCTTACTTTTATTACTATTAACAATGGTTGTGATTACTTCCGTCTTTTATGAAAGAAGAACGTTTTGTAAATCGCTTTGCTTTTTAGGCGGATTAGCTGGAAATTATTCACGAGCTGGTGCGTTAGAATTAAGAGGAAATATAGACATTTGTCGAACGTGTAAAACTCAATCATGCTACAAAGGTAGCGAAAAAGCGGAAGGCTGTAATATGTTTCAGTTCGTTCGCACGATGGACAATAGTCATGAATGTAACATTTGTGGTGATTGCATTAAAAACTGTCCAAATGACTCGATCCGTATTTCGCCTCGTAAGCCAACGATGGAACTATGGGGCATTAAAAAGCCAATGTTGGAGCAATCATTTTTAGCAGCAGTTATTATGGGGATTGTATTAGTTCAAAATGTTACGATGCTTGAACTATGGGGACATATTTTAAATGGTATTGGGATGGTGACACGTACAAGCAGCTATAACGTTAACTTTACCATTGCCTTCATCATTGCGATGATAATTCCAATTGCTGCGCTTTGGTATGCTTCAAAACTAGGATCAAAAACTTATTTTGATACAACAACCAAACAAAATTTTATCCGTTTTGGATACGCCTATATCCCAATCGATCTAGCGGGACACTTAGGGCACAACTTATTCCATTTATTAACAGAAACAAAAGCTTTATACTTTACAACACTTCAATTTTTCGGCATTTATAAGTCGGGAAATTTAGCGGTTGTTTCTGATCAAACAGTACAAATTTTACAGTTTTCCTTAGTTGGTCTCGGTACTTGGCTATCAATGTACGCAGTATACAGAATTGGTGAGAAGAAATCATTTAAACAATTGTGGCCATTTTACTTATTAATTTTTATTTTCGGTATAGTAAACTTCTTGTTATTCACATTACCAATGGACCATCGAGTACATTAAAAGCGCAGGCATGATAATCGTAAAGGAGGGTGTCCGATAAGTGTCAACTCACCAGAAATAAGCACTAAAAATAGACGTGTTTATTATCTGTCTTGATTAAGTGTTTGACGGTGACAGACACTTATGTTTAGGACACCCTCTTTTTAACTAATTTGAAGGGGGATCATAAAATGGAAGTTTTTACGACGGCACTAAACTGGTTTCTATTAATTGCTCTTGTTATGCTATCTTTTTCCTTTTTTAAAAGAATGAAAGAAGAGAAGAAAGACGGTTGCTGTGGTGGAAAAGGTGGAGATTGTTGTGGCGGTGAACATGGGAGTCATGGCGGAAAAGGCTGTTGTAACGATAGAAAATGAGGTTAGTTAACTAAATAATTCTAACAAGTGCTTGAAATTTAATTCTAAAAAGCGATTATGAAAGTAGGGAGAGGTTTGGAAAATAGTGTACTAGAAAAGATTGTTGAAGAGTATCGAAATGATACTGAATCTGTTTATAACACTTGGTATTTACAAAGTAAGGATCGCTTGAAGGCTTTTCGAACAATTAAAGCAGGAATTGAAGTCGTTATTCGGGAAATTGAAAATAAAACTTTTGGAAATGATTTTAAAGGATCTAGTTTAGAAACGGTCGTTACAGCGATTGCTGAACAAAAACAAGTTTTTGAAGGAGCTGCCCACGCTTTTTATTGGAAACCAAAATTACGAATCCCTGACATTTATGAAGATGAAGAGAATAAGAAAGCTTTTGCTTCTTTTTTGAAAGCTTGTCTGCAAGCAAAAGATGAAAACAAAGTAATTGAGGAAATATTAAAGCTAAATGAAAAGAACATTAAAGGCTTAGGGCCGGCTGTAGCTAATATTTTATATTTTCTTCACCCTACATTATTCCCTCCATTTAATACAGCAATCGTAAAGGGCTTTAATACCTTATTCCATAAAAAAATAAAACTAGGATCTTGGGTTTCGTATTTAGAAATGCGTGAAAAGATAGTTGAGGTAAATCAGGAATACCGTCATTTATTCTCGAAAGATTATGGTGTAATTAGTGGCTTATTGTTCGAGATAGGGATAGGCAGGCAAGTCATACGTGAGAATGCATTAAAAGTTATTGAAAATGATGATGAAAAGAAAATTAAATTAATGAAAAAAAGGCATAAGCAAGTACTCGATGATTTACAAGAAGAAAATGAGCATAATGAAATGCAATATTTACTAGCGAAACTAGGTAGGGAAATAGGTTATCGTGTCTGGATTGCGCAAAATGACCATAAAAAAGAGTGGTCTGGAATAGTTTTAGGAGATTTGTCAATAAAGGATTTACCAAAAGCCACTTCTTTAGGAGAGGTTCAAAAAACAATCTCATTAATTGATGTCATTTGGCTAGATGAAAATAATCGCTTTGTAGGTGCATTCGAAGTAGAAAAAAGTACATCGATATATTCAGGAATATTACGTCTTCACGATTTAGCAACTTCAATCGAAGGTGGCAGTTGTAATTTATATTTAATTGCACCTAATAAAAGAGAAAAAGAAATAAGAGCACAATTACTTCGTCCATCGTTGCAGTCAGCTTTGAAAACAATGCCAATTTCTTATATAACTTTTGTTGATTTTAGATCTGATTGTGATGCGATGTGTAAATTTGGAACTGAGATAAGCGTACTTGATAAGGTTGCAAAAAGATGTGTTTATTAAAACCTATTATTAAAGCTAAATCCCTTTATAAAAGATTGTTGCAATTTTCTTTTTGAGTAGTAGCCAAGCATTCGCTTGGCTCTTCATAAAAGTTTTAGAGAACTAAAAAACTAAGGCGCACGCCTTGAACTTAGCGATAAGCCTTAGTTTTTTTACATTTGAGATTTTTAATCAACAAACCCTCTCATCATTCCAGGTCCATTACCTCTTTGACCATTTTCTCCATGGCAGGAAATATACATTTGTTCAAGTTGATCTTCATCTAAGTTTGGGTGCATTTGCTGCATAAATGGAAGCATGTCTTTAAAGCTGAAATTCTCCAATACTTCACTATCTGAGTTTGCTAATGCAGCTGTGCCTAGTCCTAAAACTAGTGCTGTTGTTGTAAATGCTACGATTAATTTTTTCTTCATTCTTCTCAACTCCTTATCTTTATTATAGTTACATTGTAACCACAACATATAAAGAAGTTATGAAGATCTTGTAGAGTTGTTATGAAGACTGAAAAATAATTGAACTTTTATGCTATAATTTCCTCAATATAAAAAAGGAGTGGCTTTTATGGTGTTAAAAATAATGATCGTTGATGATGAACCGATGATAATAGATGTTATACAGGCCTATTTAGAAAAGGCTGGTTACATTGTATACTCCGCACAAAATGGGTCTGAGGCATTAATAAAGATTGATGAAGTTAATCCAGACTTTCTTATTTTAGATTTAATGTTACCGGATTTCTCTGGAGAGGAAATTTGTAAGTGGGTTCGTGAAAAAAGTGATATTCCAATTATGATGTTGACAGCGAAAACAGCAGAAGACGATCGAATTAATGGAATAGTCATTGGTGCCGACGACTACTTAACAAAGCCATTTAGCCCACGTGAAGTCGTTGTTCGTGTAGAAGCTATTTTACGAAGAACGAAGCAGGGAAATAGTAGAGATGTATTATCGTATAATAATAAAGATTTAGTGATCGATATATTAAAAAAAGAAGTCCTTGTTAGAGGAGGCAATGTAACATTAACTCCGATTGAATTTAAAATGTTAGTGGGAATGGCTAAATACCCTGGGCGAGTATATAGTCGTCTTGACCTCCTTGAAAAAGTACAAAATGAAAGTTACGAAGGATATGAACGTAGTATAGACGTGCACATTAAAAATTTGCGCAAAAAGGTGGAAAGAGACTCAAAAAAACCGGAGTACGTTTTAACTGTTTTTGGAATGGGCTACAAATTTGGGGGTAAATTAGATGTTTCGCACACTTCAATCTAGGCTGATGTTCTTTTTTGTTCTCATTTCTTTAAGTGGGATCATTCTCGTTAGTGTATCGATTCAACTCGGCTTTTTTGGAAGCTTTAGAGAATATTTAGATACGAAAAGGTTCGAACAAGTTGAAAGTGTTATTGAAGGTTTGGAAACTGAATACCGAAACACTGGAAAAGTAACCGGTGAAACGTTGAGTTCTGTTTTTCATCACCATGCGATGGTAGAGAATACATTTTTTAAATTTATTGATGAGAACGAAACGACTATTTTTGATTCTACAAGGTTTCTCAATATGATGGATGGAATGATGAACCCTAATATGATGAGAATGCCAACGACAGAGAACCTTGAGAGTGAGTCTTTCCTGATCATTATTGAAGGTCAAAAAATTGGAACATTGATTGTTTATTATCCAGTCGAGTATATTGATATAGATTCACAATTTTTAAAACAGTTTAATAAATACATTTTTATAGCAGCCTTATCGATGATCTTAATCTCCATTCTCGTAAGTTTTCTTATCTCGAAAAAACTTACTCAAGGATTACGTCAAGTTTCAAATGCAACTCGTGAACTGAAAAAACACAATTTAGATATTAGAGTTTCCAATGTTAATCAAGTAGAAGAAATTCAACAATTAGTGACTTCCTTTAATGAACTTGCCGAGTCATTAAGTAAGCAAGAGCGATTAAGAAAGCAATTTACGAATGATTTAGCTCATGAGTTGAGGACCCCTCTAGCTACTCTTCGAAGTCAGATCGAGGCATTTTTAGATGAGGTTTGGGAACCGACACCAGAACGTTTAAAACAAGGACACGAAGAGTTAATGAGATTGGTAAGATTAGTGAACGATCTAGAAAAACTTTTAGCGGCTGAAAACCCGCAAATTCAATTGCACTTAACGAAACTGAATGCCGAAGATGTATTGGGCTTATTAAACTCCACTTTCAAGCCACTTTTTGAAGAAAAGAAGATTCATTTTTCAATTGAACAGTCCGGTCCCGAAAGTTTTTTCAATGCTGATCGAGATCGTTTTGTCCAAATTATGATGAACTTACTCAATAATGCCTTAAAATATACGAATGAAGGTGGAAAAGTAGTCGTTAGTTCCTTTATTGTAGATGGTTATATTTGTTTTAGTGTTAAAGATAACGGTCAAGGAATTTCGTCGGATGACTTACCACATATTTTTGAGAGGTTTTATCGTGGGGAAAAATCAAGAAATCGTAAAACAGGTGGTGTTGGCATCGGTCTTTCGATTGTTAAATCATTAGTTCAGGCCCATAAAGGAGAAATTACAGTTGAGAGTGAACCTAACAAAGGAACGAAAGTAGTAGTATCTTTACCATTGGAGAAGAAATAAGTTAGCCCCGCTTTAAATCAGTAACTTAGACTTTCGCTAAGAAGAATGGCTGAGCATAAGAGTTTTTTAGCATGACCAATTATCTTGCTAAAAAACTCTTTACTTCTAGACTCAATCGGAACCATCATAGGTGGAATGTAAATTATGATCGATGTCATCATCATGTGTAATCGTAGAGTAAGAAAATTGATGTGTTAAATAAAATGCCAATATGATAACTAAGAACAGTGGTAAACGATTGGAAAAGAAAAAGCTTTTCCAATCGCTTTCTTTAAACTTTACTTCCGATTGAATCATTAAAAACAAAATAAACAATATACCCCCGGAGAGTACAACCATTACATTAATAACAGTATTTATCGTCTCAATAGCAATCATTACCCCTAACATTGCTCCCATCATTCCACCCATTGCACCGGAAAGAAATCCATCTAAAACAGCCATGATACTAAAGGGAAAGCCTGCTATTACCCCGATGATACCTCCTACTAAAATACTAATGACTGTGATTTGAAAGAAGTGATCAGGATAAAGCATTCCGGTAATTGTTCCGAAGGTTAATCCTAGAGCCATGCCAATGGTCATGGCAATCATCATACCAGCCATACAAGTGATTTGCCTTCTGTATAAAAATATAAAACTAAAAATCCATAAAACAATAAAACCGTATACGAAAAGTAATAAGTAACCAGAAACCATAATAAAACCCCTCTCTTTAATTAAAATCTAGTAATTTTCATAAAAAACCCTCATGACGATTTACTCGTCACCAAAGCTACTGACCTCAAGCACATCATGAGATACACCTTAGAAATTGCTTCATGTAGCTTTGCGACGAGGAAGCCTACTTCAAAGCTATACTAGCAAACGCAGGAGCATCTCCTTCTAAAATATAAAAGTCGAGTACTTCTTTTCCAACTTTCTGCTTACCAACTCACGACAAACCAACAAACCAACTACTAAATAGATATGAGGCTGTCCATCAAACGATACTTATTTTATTGACAATGAGTATTTTTTCATATTTTCTTTATATTTTCTTCATAAGTTCACGGCTTTTCTTTCCTATTTCTCCATATTTGTCGTGTAGTTTTATTCATGAGTGAAGTAATTAACATAATGAAGAATACAAACATAAGGGAGGAAGTTATGTGATGAAGTACAAGGGTATATCGATCTTTGGATTAGTGATCATTTTAATAGGTGGGGGGCTGTTTTTTTCAATAAACAATAATAACGCTTTAATGGCACCAGTTTTTTATGTTGCTAATGCAGGTGATGGTACAATATCGCAAATAAATATAGAAGAGAGGGTGCCGGTTGAGACAATCAACTTAAATGTTGAGCAACTGTCCCATGGAATTGCTATTTCTCCTGATGAAACGATCGTTTATTATGGAACAGGATTTCAAGGCATGAGCTTACAAGCATATCGTGTAGACACAAAAGAAGTAATTAATGAGTTGAATTTTAATGAAGGAATTCATGGGATTGATATTCATCCATCTGGAAAATATTTATACGTCTCATTAATGGCTGGACTAGGTGAAGAAGGTGGAGTCATTTCAGTTGTTGACACAACTACATTTGATGAAGTTGTGGTGATTGAGACAGACGATGGTCCAGCGCATGTCAGTGTGACAACAGATGGCTCACAAGTTTGGGTAACGAATGTTAATGCAAATACGGTGAGTGTCATTGATGCTTATAGTTATCAAGTATTAGCGACGATCCCTGTAGGGGATGTTCCTAATGAAGTAGCAGTAAGTCCTAATTTTGATTACGCATTTTCTGCTAATGTGAATTCTAATAGTTTATCTGTCATCGATATGATCACATTTGAGGTTGTTCAAGAGATCGAAGTTGGTGAGGGGGTTCATGGTGTAACCGTTTCTCCTGATGGTTCCCAAGTTTGGACGGCTAACAATCATTCTAATGATGTTTCAGTCGTAGATATTGATACGTTGACAGTAGTAACTACCATCGAAACGGGATCATATGCAAATCATATATCTTTTTCCCCAGATGGTGACTTGGCTTTTGTTACTCATCGCGATTCAAATTCATTAGCCGTTATCGATACAAGAAAATATGAAGTGCTTAAAGATCTTGAACTAGGAAGCGAACCACATGAGATGACATTAAAAGGTATGGAAATTATTAATGGTGAAGAAAGCGCGAAAAAAAGTGAAGAAAGTGAAGTTTGGGACGTTTCATTAAAAATGAGGTATGCAATGAAAGATGAAGCATTTGCTGAAGGGGTCGGTATCGAAGCAAGCTTTTTGTCTCCTTATAATAGAGAACATATACTTTATACGATAAGCAATATTGATGTTGATCCATTTAATTATTTTGCTGTAAAAATTGGTATGACTACTCATTCAGGTGATCTCTTATCACTCCCCTTTGAAGAAAGAGTAGTCTTGACGAATAATTTAGGAGTTGAAGTTAGACCCGAGCATTGGATCGTTGTAAGTAGCGACTCTCATCATCCACTATTTTTAGCTCTATTTGAGAAAACTATAGATAAAGCGCCATTGTTAAAAAATACTGACACTGAGTTAATCCTAAAATTTGATCCATTTATTATAGATGAAGTAGTAGAGTTAAAACTTTATTAGTTAATAGGGCTGTTCCAAAACAAAGTGACACCGTTAGGTATTCAAATATAGACGTATGTTAAATCTATACGTCTATATTTAGTAGCTTTGCATTGTGAAATGACACTATGCGGTGGGACGGCCCCATCGTTTTATCTCCCCACCTCTCCCGTTCTTAGTTATATTCATCCAAATATCACTAAATCCACATAATTTTTTCAAACTTAAAAAGTAACCTTAATAAAAATAAATATCATTAAT
>SKSA01000191.1 GCA_007118195.1 Anaerobacillus sp.
GCTATTTTAATAGAGTAGACGGGGTGAGAGAATATGAAGCGTATTTTTATAATAACTTTTAGTCTCTTTTTATTTTTAATAGGGTGTTCGGCAGGTGAAATAAAAAATCTCAATGAAGCAAGCTTTGAAAAATATCAACAAGCAGAAAAAGTTGTTCAAACAAAACCTATTAACGAGAATAATGAAATAACTACACAAGTAAATAATAGCAGTAGCGGCGTCATTTCATTAAATAACAGTGACAGCGATGTCTTATCATTCAATGAATTTAAATCATTCAATGAATTTAAAGACATTTTTAATGACAACCTTCATGGAAACGTCCCGATGTTTAAACGCATTAATGATGATATTTATCAAACCATTGAATATTACGATGTGCAACTTGATGGTTCTGGATGGGTATTTAAAACTTGGAAGCTCGATCCAAAAACATCGACATTAACATTAGTTGACGAGACGATCTATAACGATCATAAAATGGAATTTGGCTATGAGTTAGGTCGATATTGGTACGACTTGTGGACAAGTGACAAAAATAATTACCACCCTTATCAAAATTTAACGTTAACGACTGCAATGTTAGATGAAGCAAAAAAAGGAAAATTGATCGGTGTAGAATACGGGATCGGAATAAATATCAATAAAATTAAAGACGCACGTCCTACTCCTATGGAAGAAGGCTATTATGAAGGAGCTCCGTACGTATTTTATCCTGAAGATACTTATTTTTATAATGAAGAAGAACAGACGGTTTCTGCTGTCGCTTTTAAAGGTGACCGCTTAAATATCACGTTAGGTGAAGTGGAAGCAATTTTAGGAACAGCAACTTATGAAGGTTTTAATGAGATGGAAAATGAACCATATTTTCTTTATGAAGTTGGCGAGTATTCATTATATATTTCTGGTGACAACGATACGAAAAGTGTTCGTGATGTTATCTTGAGCCACAATCAAATTATAGATTAAGTATTCACTTTGGTCGAAAAGTGTTGTAAGCAGTGTTTTTAAAGAGGACCTTTATCGCTTTATAGATATTGTTTTCCCCTTACAAATAAATCGTTTATAATGAGTCCGTATAGACTTTTAATAGTAAAGGGGTTTCATAATGCTAAATTGCCGTGAGGAATTACTTTTTTTAACGAAACAACTTGTTAATATAGAGAGCTTTGTCAATACAGATGGAGAAAAGGAAATTAGCCAAGCGATTTATACGTTGATCTCCTCTTATGAATATTTTAGAGAACATCCGACGTTTGTAATGAAGCAACAGACCTCAGATGACGAACAAGAACGCTACAATGTAATTGCCTATGTAAAAGGGACAAAAAGCCAAAGCAATAAAACCGTTCTTTTAATGGGGCATATGGATACAGTTGGCACCGATGATTTTAATCATTTAAAAGATCAAGCGTGTGACCCTGATGAACTGATGAACTCATTAAAGCAGGAGCAACTCCCTCCACTAGTGGAAGAGCACTTAAATTCCGACGATTACTTGTTTGGTAGAGGCGTTCTCGACATGAAAAGTGGGGTTGCGAGCAATCTATTTTTATTAAAATATTATTCTGAGCACCCTGAAGAACTTGAGGGCAACTTAGTCGTTGTCGTTGAATGTGATGAAGAAGACGGCTCTCACGGAATTTTATCAGCGTTAACCGAGTTAAAAGCTTTAAAGGACGAGCATTCCTTTGAGTATGTCGGTGCGATTAATTCTGATTTTGTCGCGCCACGTTTTGAGGGCGATGAAAACCGATATATTTATAAAGGAACCGTCGGAAAATTACTTCCATCCTTTTTTATTACAGGCTCAGAAACTCATGTCGGTGCTTGTTTTGAGGGGATCGACCCGAATTTTATTGCCGCAGAACTAACGAGGCAAATTAACTATAATCCAGAACTTTGTAACGAGGCTTTCGGTGAGACGACGACACCACCTGTTTCTTTAAAACAAATGGACTTGAAGCCTTCTTACACTGTACAAACGGCCCTTTCAGCGTATGTCTATTTTAATTTTTTTATCCATTCTTGGTCGCCAAAAAAAGTATTAGATAAATTAAAAGACCAAGCAGAAATCGCCATGGGCAATGCATTAACGTTATTTAAACAAAGATACGAAACTTTTAGCAAAATGAGTAACCAACCTGTTGTTGAAGTTCCTTGGAAAGTTCGGGTAATGACTTATGAAGAGATGGAAAAAAGGATTATCGCTGAACACGGTGAGCGCTACGAAGCGCATATGACTGAATTTAAAGAAACGCTTTTATTAAACAAAGAATTAGATACGCGGATGTTTAGTGCGAAAGTTGTTGAAGAAGCGTGGAAGTGGATGCCCGATCGTAGTCCAGCAATCATTGTTTTTTACTCATCGCTATATTCGCCAAGGATTGAAGTCACCGGAAAAAATGAATTGGAAGAAAATTTAATTACATCATTAGATAATGCAGTGAGCAAAATGCAACCTAACTATGCTCATCCGATTGAAACGAGAAACTTCTTCCCTTATATTTCTGATATGAGCTTCGTTGCTTTAAGTGATGATGAGGCAGGCATCAATGCCGTTTCCAACAACACTCCTTGCTGGGGAAAGAAATTGTATGTTAACTACGCAGCCATTCGTGACATTAATGTACCTGTGGTTAATATCGGTCCTTACGGTTTTGATGCACATAGGCAATTTGAGCGAGTTGAACTGACGTATTCACTTGAGGTTGTTCCTAATTTAACGAACGAAGTCATCAAAAATTTGTGTAAGAAATGACATAATGGTATAACCCTGATGGCGGCCGTGCCGCCATCTCCTATTATGTAATTCCCTTTACAGTTCTTAACTATTTCGCGCGTGTTGAGTGTTTAGTTGTCCCCTTAACTTTCGTCTTCCTTCGATGGAATTAAAATTTCACCATTTTTTTCCTTACGTAATAATGTTTGCAGTATAAGCTTTGTTAATTGACTAGGTTGATAAGGTTTCGTTAAATAGTAGTCAGCTCCGAGTGCAAGCCCTTTATCTTTTTCGTCTAACGCTGTCGAAATGAAAATTGGGACATGACGTAATTTTTTATCTTTTTTTACTTCCTTAATAACAGCCCAACCGTCGATATCACCTTCTAACAAAATATCTAAAACTACTGCATCAGGAAGATGTTTTTTCATCATCGGAAGCGCCTTTGAACCGAAACTTGTATGATACACATTAAAGCCACTCTCGTTAAATTCCTCTTTTAACAATGCAGCTAAACTCTCATCATCTTCAACAATCATTAAAGTCGGGTTATTTTTATGATCGATAAGTTCACTCATTTCTAATTCAATCTCCGTGTTTTGCAATACAGGAAGTTCAATGGTAAACGTACTTCCCTTGCCGATTTCAGAAGTGAAATAAATCTCCCCTTCATGAGCCTTAACAATCTCTTTACAAATGGCTAATCCGAGCCCCGTCCCACCGATTTGTCGTCTATCAGAATTGTCGATTCTATAAAACTTAGTAAATAGTTGTGTACGGACATCTTTTGGAATTCCTAACCCTTCATCAGTTATTTCAATCAATAATTGTTTTTCCTTATTTTTCAAAGTTAAAATAACCTTGCCGCCATTTGGTGAATACTTTACTGCATTACTAATTAAATTTGTTACCATTTGATTCATTTTGTCAACATCTGCTAGTACAATCGTATTATTAGCCATATTTTCAATGATAAATTTATGTAAAGACGACTGAAGTTTAAATGATTCTACAACTTCTTTTCCTAAGATCATCATATCCAGCGGCTCTTTTTCATATATGTGTTTTCCAGCTTCCATCCGTTGAACATCTAAAAAGTCATTGATTAATGAAGTTAACCGCTTTGCTTCTTTATGAATCGTCGTTAAATACTTTTTTTGACGTTCAGGCTTTAAGTCTTTCGTTAGCATGAGTTCTGTAAAGCCTAACACGCTTGATAGTGGGGTTCTTAGCTCATGATTAACCGTGCTAATAAATTCTGATTTTAGTTGGTCAACTTTAAACTCCTTCGTAATATCACGGTACACAAATATTAATTCTTTGTAGTCTTCACTTTGCAAAAAAGTTTCGTAATACACTTGAAAAACGGAAGGATCTTGCGACTTCGTTTTTAACACAAACATTTCTCGTTCTCTATTTTCTTGATTTAAAACAGTTTCAACAAATGCAATAAATTCATCACATTGTTGAAAATTTATTTTTATGTACGAAAGCCATTTTTCTTTTTTCATACCAATGACTTTGCTAATGTCATCTAATCCTATCATTTGACACCATTGTTGATTAACCTTAAGTAGCTTACCGTCGTTACTAATAATTTGAATACCTACCGGATCTGTATTAAGCTCACCTTGATATTTAATCACCTAAGATCTCTCCAACAATAGCAACAAGTTGACTCGGACTGAAAGGCTTTGCTAAAAAGTAATTTGCACCTGCTGATATTACTTTTTCTTGATCAGACTTTTGACTTTTGGCGGTAAGCATTAATATTTCTAAACCTTTAAATTTTTCAATTGCTCTAACATTTTCAATCAATTCCAAGCCGGACATCCCAGGCATCATATAATCTAATAAAACTAAGTCATAATCATTGTTTTGTAATAGCTCAAAAGCCTCAATACCATCAGCGGCCTCATCTATTTCGTAACCTTCATCTTCAAGTGAATCAACGACAAGCATTCGTAGTACTTCTTCATCTTCTGCTAACAAAATCCGCTTCACATTTATCACTCCATAAAATTAGTTATCTAATGAAACTATCTCCTAAAGCTTAATACTGTTCCAATTTAGGCAAACAGTGAAAATACACCTTTTAACGGATGACCCGTAATAACAGGCGTTTCACCCTAGCTTCAAGTTCTGCCATTCCGAAAGGTTTCGTTAAATAATCATCTGCTCCTAATTCTAATGCTCGAACGATATCTTTTTCTGATTTGCGTCCGGTTAACATTAAAATAGTAAATTGATTTTCTGGAAACCTAGAACGGATCGCTTGAAGAACTTCAAAGCCATCCACCTCTGGCATCATAACATCGAGGATCATTAAATATTGCCCTTGTTGTTGATTCCATGTTGAATTTAAAAACTGTTTACCACTAGGAAAACGGCAAACATCAATGTCGTAAGTCTCAAGCGCTAAATTTGAGAAGTGATCTCCAACAATTTCTCTAACGATCTCATCATCATCAATAATTCCAATGTGAACTTTCTTCGTTTCCGTTAAGCTGTTACTATTTTCAGAGTCACTTATTTTTACTGTATTTCTTCCCGTTCTTTTCGCTTCGTAAAGTGCATCATCAGCTAGCTTAATCCATTGATTGAAGCACTTTTCTTCCCCTTCAACTTCAACTAAACCTGCAGAAAATGTCACAGAAAAGCTTCCCTCTGGATAGTTAAAAACTTCTTTAGAGAAGCCATTTAATAATCTATTAACTACTTTCTTTCCGTCAGCTGCCTTTGTCCGAGGTAGCAATAAAACAAACTCTTCTCCACCGTAACGAATTAAATAGTCGGACTGCCGTTTTTCTTCCGTTATAAAACTAACAAATTTCTTTAAAACTTCATCGCCAACCGAATGCCCGTATGTATCATTGACCTCTTTAAAGTGATCTAAATCAAGCATCGCAATCGTAAATGAGACATTTGATCGTGAGTACTCATAAATTTCCCGTTCAATTTCTAATTTAAGGAACTTTCGATTATAAGCCCCTGTTAATTCATCGAGTAAAACCGCACAATCTATTAAATCTTTCCTTTGTAATTGTCTTTCTACGCGAACAACAAATTCATCAATGTCAAATGGTTTGACGATAAAATCATCGGCACCAGATTGAAATCCTTTAATCCGTGTTTTTTTTGATTGATCACCACTAATCATGACGATTGGAATAAAGAACGTATTCGCTTTTTCTTGGATCGTTTTTAATACATCTAAACCATCTTGTTCTGGTAAATAGTAATCTAAAATCACACAATCTGGCTTTTGGTCATAAAAAATATTAATGCCTTTTTCAGCGTCCATCGCTACTAAAACCATTAGACCCGCTTCTTCTAATGCACTTTTTAAAATAGTGAGCATACTAATATCATCTTCAATTAATAACACTAGCTTTTCTTTTTCACCATCGGAGGGGATTTCTTTATCACAAGAAGGAAGTAAAATATCATTTTGTTGTTGGTTACTAAGGTTAATGATCGCCGATAAGAGTTTTGTCACGGCTTCTATTCTCCAATAAGAAGAATCATTTTCATCTATTTTATCGAGTAAATGACTAGCCACTTCTGACCATTCTGGTAAATCAATAGATGCTGCTGTACCTTTGATGGAATGCAAAAATCGATAAACTTCTTTCACTGACACTTCGTTTTCCTTAGACCAACGAGACAAGGTCTCATTCGTTCGCTTAAAAAGCAACTGCTGATATTTACTCACTTCTGATTAATTCCCCTTTCAAAAAAAGCATAACGCTACTGTTTTATCTATGGTTTAACTTCTTTCGACTTATTGTTTCAATTTTAGTCAAAAATCTAAATTAACAAAGTTCGACATCACTTTCAATTTACATTAAAATGTTTGGTTACGCAATAAAATATTGAAATAGAAGCCAAGTATAAATGGCACTGCGGGGATCATATTTAAGGGGAGATTTTCCCTTCAATATGATCTATATGATCCAGAAGGCAGCGCGCAAAAATGTCCATACCTCTAAAGATCAACTTCAAGCTCTTCTAATGAATCATGGATTGAGAGTAATTCAAAATACAAAATCCTTTTTGATGTAAAATGATGGAAGTATTGATCTGATTTTGATATTTGATTAGCCTCATGTTTTAACCGTAAATCCAATTCATGAATTAGTGCATAATGACTATCCGGCATACTCATGTACTTCCCCTCAAATATTTCTTGGATAGATTTCATACTATTGATGATTAATTGTTTTTCTGAGTTTGACAATTGTGTCGGTTGATTTATATATTGTAAATTTCCTAAATGAAGCACTAGTTTTTGCATAATTATATTCGCTTTTTTTAATTTTAAAAAACGTTTGTATTCACTTAATTTGATTTTATGATATTTCCACTCGCGCTCTTGAAACGAAATAAGTTCGCTCACTTTTTCGGTTGAATGTCTTAATTTTTCATATTTCACACTTGGTGAAGCAACCTGTGTCAACTGTAAAAAAAGAATACTATGTATTGTTTCACCAAGTACTTTACTAGCTAACGAGAAATTTGGTTTCAGTTTCTCCTCAATCAAAGGCGTAAACTTCGGTGGTAATACATAAAAATTAATCATTGATGAAACAATTAATCCAATCGAGGTTGTCCCTAACCTAGACACAAAAGCGAATAAGTAATGTCCATTTATGTCTGGGACCATTGCTACTGCGGTTAGCGTAGCTACTAAGATGCCTTCATGAAGCTTGAGCTTTTGACATAAAAAAATTGTTAAAACTGCAGCTAGTGTGTACGATAAAGCGGTTTCTCCCCATAATGAAACAAACAGTACAGCTAACGCAGCACCAATGGCTGATGCCGGAAGACGCACAATTCCTTTTCTAATTGAATCTGATGCCGTCGGTTCAATCGTTACAATGGCAGCGATAATAGCGAATTCAGCTGGTAAATTCAACATTAAACAGATCACAGCTGTAAGAAATACGGATATTCCAGTTTTTATGATTCTCCTGCCGATAAAACCTTTTTTATTTTTCATATATTTCACCTATGTAAGTGAATTTCATAATTACCTAAATTGAGCCATATCAAACGATAGATAGTTACGAGCGACTTAACGCAACTACCTATAGATACTTAATGGCGATAATATTGAATTATAAAATCCATTAATGTAGAGATTCAAAAAATATTCACTTTAATTTTATCATAAAAAGAAACACATGCCTTTACGACATGTGCTTTGCGTTTTTAATCGGCAATTGTATTTTAATCTTCGTCCCTACTTCTTCTTTGCTTGTAATTTCTATTTTTCCATCGTGTTGTTGAACGATTTTATGACTTACCGTTAAACCTAGGCCTGTACCTTTTTCTTTTGAAGAATAAAAAGGTTCACCTAGTCGCTTTTGAAAGTCTTCAGGTATTCCAATCCCATCGTCTTCTACGGTCACTACAACATTTTCATTATGGTTTTTCACTATATTTACCGAGACATTCCCTTTCTCTTTACAGGCTTCTATGGCATTTTTTATAAGGTTGATGAACAGTTGTTTTAATTGGTTCTTTTCACAATCTATGAATATTGCTTCTTGCGGCTGGAAGTGAATTGTTACGTTATTCATATTCGCTTGAGTTTGTAGTAAGGATACAATGTCTCCAACGATTTCTTTTAAATCGTACGTTGAAAAAGCCATTTTTTGTGGTTTGGCTAAAAGTAATAATTCACCGACAATATGATTAATTCGATCTAATTCCTTCGTCATGATGTCATAATACGTTTCGTTCGTTTTATCCTTTTTCGCAAGGAGATGAACAAACCCTTTAATGGACGTTAATGGATTTCTTATTTCATGACCAACACTAGCGGCTAGTTCTCCGACGATCGAAAGTTTTTCCTTTTTCCTTAAATGTTCTTCGGCTAATTTCCGATCCGTAATATCTCGGCCGATAACAACTAAGCCTTTTCTATTACCATCTTCGTAAAATAAAGGCACTTTGATCGTTTCAAAGTATTTTATTGTGCCATCTGGGATAGGGAGTTCTTCTTCACAACGAGTAATTTCCTGATTGTTCCAGGCTTCTTCGTCTGATGTTTCGCAATAAAGTAAAGATTTACGATAAAAATCGGTGTGCTCGGCAAGTTCAAAATCTTTTTTTCCTTGATAGTCAACATTTTCTAACTGAAAGAGTTTTAAGCAAAAATCATTAGCTTTTACCCAACGCCCTTCTCCATCTTTAAACGTTACAAAATCGACCATTGAATTGATTAACGTAGAAAGTTTTTCTTCTTGTTCTTTACAACTATTTAACTCTTCCATCTTTTTTAAAATAAAATAAATACAAATACCAGTTAAGAAAATAAAGAAAATCCCTTTTACTTTTTGGACGGTCATCGCCATCTCTAAAGGAATATATTTTTCAACTAAAAAGTCAGTAATGATAATCCACGAAATTCCAAATGTTATATATATCCATAAAATTTGTCTTTTTTTCAAGTGAAAGACTCCTTTGTTAGTTAAATAGATTCGAAGTCTATTTTAACATGTTTATAGTGCGAAAGTGTTGTAATTTTTTAGTAATACGAATTAACTCCCCTGTTTTTTCATATAAAACCAACATGGCGATTGTCCGTGTCACCATCTAATATGTAAGAGACGGACGATTTCCTTCTCTTCACAGTGACCTTCTAACGAATCTCAGACGCTCGTTCACAAAATCATCCGCCTTTTTTTCATACAAAACCCTCATGGCGATTACCCGTCACCATCTACTATGAAAAAATGTCGGTCGACTTTCTTTCGCTTCGCTGTAAA
>SKSA01000058.1 GCA_007118195.1 Anaerobacillus sp.
CATATTTCCCAGCTCAATACGCTACATGGACACAAACGAAAGAATTACAAACTACAACATACGGAGGCGCACTTGACGATAACGGTGAACTTCAAGATTATTTAACTATTTATCCATTCTTGAAGACTAACTACGCTGGTTTCGCATTCTCGATCGATTACAATAGATCGCGTGGACATATGTATGCTCTAACTAGTGTTAACGAAACAGGAAGACTTCCTGATTGGGAGAATCAGCGAAGAGCTGCATGTTTATCATGTAAGAGTACTGATGTAGTTGTCGGTATGGATAAATATGGAGACGACTTCTGGGGTAAGCCATATGCTGACGTTGTCGGTGAAAACACAATTGGTTGTCTAGATTGTCATGATCAAAATGACGGTTCTTCTTTAAATGTTCCAAGGGATTATGTTTTTGAGGCACTTGATCACGGTGGATATACAAACGATCCTAGAGACCGTGCAGATTTAACATGTGCACAATGTCATGTTAACTATCACTTTAATGCTGAAACAACTAAAATCACTTTCCCTTGGTCGACTGGTATGACTGTTGAAGCTCAACTTGAGCATTACAATGCTGAGAGACGTTCAGATGAGTGGGAGCATGCAATTACTGGTGCTTTAATTGCGAAAATTCAACATCCAGAGTATGAATTATATTATGAAGGTAAAGAATTATCTGTGCATGCACAGATGGGCGTAGGCTGTAACGATTGTCACATGCCAACATTAACAGACGAAAATGGAAATGAATTTACTTCTCACCAAAAGATGAGTCCACTACTTCATGTTGAACAGTCTTGTCTAAGTTGTCACGGTACTATGTCAGCAGATGAACTTGTGGCAAGGACAGAAGGTGTACAAAAAGACGTTTATGAAAAACAAAACAGAATTGGGTATGAGTTAGAAGAATTTATTAACAAAGTAGGCGCTAAAGTTGAAGATGGAAGCCTTGCTGGTGCTGAACTTGAAGAAATTCAAGCCATTCACAGAGAAGCACAATTTTACTGGGATTTTGTTTGGGTTGAAAACAGTAATGGGTTCCACAACTCAAAGGAAGCACACAGAATTCTTGATAACGCTGACGCGCTAGTCCAAAAAGGTATAGAACTACTTAACTAAAACAACTTAAAATATTATATGCTACCATCCCTTCAAAAAACCTTTCGGAAAACGCTCCGAAAGGTTTTTTCTTCGTATAAATATTAAACGAGTATATTTACAGTTTTTAAGTGTTTACTCTCTTGCCTATTATAAAGGTTTTTGGATCACCGCTTGTATTACATGACATAGTCCGGTATGATTTTCCCCTTCATAACGCTCAGCTTCTCCATAAAAAAAGTGGATAAATTTCCAATCACTAAAGTTCTCTAAAAACATTTGTGGCTCATAAAGCAAATCAGTTACTTTAGGTCCACCAGTCCCATACTCAATTTGCTTCGTAGAATAAACCTCGGTTACATAAACTCCTCCAGGCTTTAACGATTTCTTTATTCCGGCAAAAGTCTTCGTTTTCACTTCAGGTGGTAAATGACCAAATATTTTCACAACCGCATCCCATTTATTTTCATCCCACTCCACTATTTCCAAGTCATTTAGCTTTGCATCTACAGTTACACCTTTCTCACTCGCTAGCTGTAATGTCTTTTTAACACCTACCTTTGAATAATCCCACGTAGTTACGTGATGACCTAAGCTTGCTAAGTAAGCAGCATTCCTACCTTCTCCTTCTGCTATTGCAAGAATTTCCCCTTTTTTAATTTTCTTGCCCCACTCTTTAATAAACATATTTGCATCTGCACCAAAAAAATATCCTTCTTCATTAAATTTCTTATCCCAAGGATTCAAAGAAACCACTCCTATCTATTTTCCGACCGATTTCTCTCGCTTCGCTTTAAACTTCTGACGAATTTTAGAGGCTCACTCGAGAAACTCGGTCGGAAAATGTTTTTACATATAAATATTTTCTGTAATTAAGTAAACGCACTATAAAATAATGACTTCCTTCTATTATTGTATCCTAACATAAAATAACATTACAGCTATTAGAACTGCTTCTTTTATAAGTAGTTTGCAAGATAATTTCCATTAATTTAACAAGAATCTTATAAAAATCCTGTAAAGCTATGTATATTTCTTTTTAAAGCTGGCAAAAGTAGTAGTAAATAAATAATTAACATTATTTCACAAATAAAATTTGCCTAGAAAAATAGAAACATACTTTAAGGAGATGATTTAATATGAAAATTAGACAAGATGCTTGGTCGTCAGAAGATGATCTTTTACTAGCAGAAACAGTATTAAGACACATTAGAGAAGGAGGTACTCAATTACAAGCCTTTGATGAGGTTGGCGATGAGCTAAACCGTACCTCCGCTGCATGTGGATTTCGTTGGAATGCAGTTGTTAGAAATCAGTATAATGAAGCAATAAAACTAGCAAAAAAACAAAGAAAAGACATGAAAAGAAGATTATCCAATAGACCTACGACAATCCATACTAAAATGCAAACACCAATTCAAACAACATCCGATGCAACGGCTGATGCTAGTATTGAGCGTCCTACTCAAGGACAAAGTATTAATTTAGGTGATGTTCTTAACTTTATTCAATCATTAGCTACGAACGAAGGTAGCTCTTTACAATTAAAGAAAGAAAACGAGAAATTAATGAAAGAAAATTTACAATTAATGACTGAGAAAAAAGAATTAGAAACAAAGCTATCAAAAGTGGAAAATGACTACAAAGTAGTCGAAGAAGACTATCAATCATTAATTCAAATTATGAACCGCGCGAGAAGAATGGCTCTGTTGCAGGATGAAGAAGAGGAAATTCAATCAGCACCAAAGTTTAAAATGGATAAAAATGGTAATCTGGAAAAGATTGCAAAATAAGGAAAACGCAGAGCGACAAATTCTGCCTAAGTGCTGCCCACGTCCTATGGGCAACGGCGTAATGTCGCCCTCCTATCCCGGTGGTGACAAGCAAATAACCTGACAGGGAAAAAGTGTGTGTGTTTTCCACTTTGCACTTGTCAAATTATTTGGACCTCGAGCCGCTGGTACTCGGAGCTAGCCACCTTTTCTAGTACAAAAAATGATACTTTCTTATCTTTTAAAAAAGGGGCCGTCCCATAAGTGTCACACACTTATAGGACGGCCCCTTTACATATTTGATGTTGGCTGGTTAGTTATTTATCTTCTACAATGATATAAGTCGCTTTAATAGGGCCATGTACACCAACAACTAAGTTTAATTCAATATCGGCACTATTACTTGGACCTGAAATAAAGTTTACACATGAAGGTACTCTACCTGCTTGGGCCATCTTGTGAACTTTTGTCGCAGCTTGTGACATTCTTGGAACGATCGTACTCTTTGGAATAATGACAAGATGAGTCGCTGGAAGTAAGCTTACAGAACGTCCCTTACCTTTATCACTTAGTAGCATAACCGTACCAGATTCAGCTAACGTGGTATCAGAAAACGTAATTCCGATGTTGGCACGCTCAGCAAACTTGATGTTTTCTTCACCTAAATTAGGATCCCATACGTGAAGTTCATTACCTTCAACACTAGCAAACTCTTCGAAAGTTTTCGTAAGATTATATTCTTCAAAACGTGGGTCATCCCAATTCACGATTGATTTACCGCCTAGTTCTTCAATCGCTTCCTTTAAAACGTTCGGTAAAGTTTGAGAAGTCGCTCGTTTACATACGGTATGAATTCTTTGACATTGATCTTCTAAATGATGAGCAAGTTCATCTTGTGACATACCTTTGTAAACTTCGTATTGCGGTAGGTGCTTCCACTCTGGACGAACCACACCCGAAGTTTTACGCTCCCTACCTAATGAATGAGCAATTTTATTCAGAAATTTATCTTTGTTATGAACTGTACCTACTGCCATGATTTACTCTCCTCCTTTATCACGGTTTTCAAACCATGTTCTGAACTTATCTTTACCTTTGCTTAGTTCAGGGAGATCACGAATATCTGTCCATAATTTAACTGGACCCGGACCATTTGAAATAAGTCCATTTTTAGAATATGGTCCCATAACCGATGGAGCTGTTTTTGTTCCGACATTATATACACTTGGAGAAGATGCAGCAAATGCGTAGCCTTTCATCGCTAATTTCTCCGCAAAAGGCGCTTTACCAGCCTGCTCAACCATTACACGACGATGTTCAATTAATAGATTGTGTAACGGAATTTTTACTGGACATACTTCAGTACATGCACCACATAAAGTAGATGCATAAGGAAGTTCCTTCCATTCGTCATAATCACCTAACAATGGATTAAGAACTGCACCAATTGGTCCAGGGTAAATAGAACCGTATGAATGTCCACCAACGTGACGATAAACAGGACAAACGTTAATACATGCAGCACAGCGAATACATTGAAGTGCTGATTGGAATTGCGTTCCTAATATTTTCGATCTGCCATTATCAACGACAACTAAATGAAATTCTTCAGGGCCGTCTACGTCGCCTTCTTCCTTCGTACCAGTTAAACCTGTGACATAGCTCGTAAGTTTTTGTCCAACAGCACTTCTAGCAAGCATGCTGACTAAAACATCTAACTCTTCCCATGTTGGTACGATTCTTTCCATGCCCATAACCGTTATTTGCGTTTTCGGAATCGTTGTTGCCATACGAGCATTTCCTTCATTTGTTACTAAGGAAATAGACCCTGATTCTGCAACCGCAAAGTTACAACCCGTAATTCCTACTTCAGCCTCTAGGAAGTCTTTACGTAATTGTTCTCTAGCAAATAACGCCATTTCTTTAGGATCACTCGTTCTCTTATAGCCTCTTTTATCAGCAAATGTTTCGCGAATTTGCTCTTTATTTTTATGAAGCGCTGGCACAACAATATGAGAAGGTGGATCATGATCGTCTAACTGTAAAATCCACTCACCAAGATCACTTTCAATTACTTCACAACCTAATGACTCTAACGCCTGATTCATGCTGATTTCTTCAGTTACCATTGATTTAGATTTGATGATTTTTTTTGCTTCTTTACTAGCCACTACACTTTTTATATATTCATTAGCTTCTTCTGCTGTTTCAGCAAAAAAGATATTTCCACCGTTTTTCACGACATTATCTGCTAGTTGCTCTAAATAAAAATCTAAATTTTCTAACGTATGCTGACGGATTTCTTCTGCAAGATTTCTCCAATCTTCCCAATCTCCTAAAGCACTAATTGAATCTAAACGACGGCCTTGCATTCGCTCTTGTGCACCTGAAACAGCCTTTCGCATAAAGTCATTATTAATACCTTTATCTACACGAGTAAAAAACTTATCATCACTAGTTTTAATTCCCATTTAATTCACCACCTTACTTACTATTTAATACTTCTGCAATGTGCATCACTTTGATTGCCTTACCTTGACGGTTAATTCTCCCACCAATATTCATTAAACAGCCTAAGTCAGCACCAACTAGTACTTCTGCGTCTGTCTCTTCAATATGCTGAACTTTTTCATTGACCATTTGTTCTGAAATCGGTACCATTTTTACTGAAAATGTACCACCGAAGCCACAGCATTGTTCTTTATTAGGTAGTTCTGTGAATTCTAGTCCTTCAACGCTTTTTAATAGTGTCATTGGAGCTTCTTTTACTCCTAACAATCGAGTCATATGACAAGAAGTATGATAGGTTGCTTTTGCATTTAGCTTAGCTCCAACATCTGTAATTTTTAATACATCTACAAGAAATTGTGTTAATTCATATGATTTACTTTTCAGTTGTTCGGCTTTTTGTTTCCATTCTGGATCATCCTCAAATAAATGTGGATACTCATGTAACATCGTTGTACATGATCCTGATGGTGATACTACGTACTCTGCATCCTTAAAAACATTAATCATGTGCTTTGCCACTTCTTTTGTTTCACGGTGATAGCCGCTGTTAAATGCAGGCTGACCGCAACATGTTTGCTTTTTCGGAAAATCTACTTCACATCCAAAACGTTCAAGAATTTCAACTGTGCTTTTACCAACAGATGCAGGATAAACGACATCCGCTAAACAAGTTAAAAATAACGAAACTTTCATTGTCTCTTCCCCCTAATCCCTTATAGGTGACCCGGTCATCTGATGACCTGATCATTAATAAAACGAATAATATATATCCGTTTCTAAAAATATCTATACGCTTACATTGTTCCCTACTCTATTATAATTCAATTATACACTAGGGAACAATACTTTTTTTCAAATTTTGTGGAAACTCTACTGTGAAATTTAATCATTTCTTTATTTTTGTAATACTGAGGAAAAAAGAGGAGTTGTGCTAAAGAACTCCCCTCTTATCACTCTTTTTATAAAATCATGAGTAACACAGTACCTGCAATACCGATCAACAGTCCATACACTAAGGCTGGAGCTAATGTTTTTCGAATAACTTCTCCTTCTTTACCAACAAGTCCAACAACCGCTAATGCTGAAACAACGTTGTGTACACAAATCATATTACCTGCTGCTGCCCCGGCTACTTGCTGTGCTAAAATGACGTTTGTATTTAAACCAGTTTCCATCGCTACACTATACTGGATCGGCGCAAAAGTAAGTGTTGATACCGTTGCACTACCTGTAATAAACGCCCCTAGTATACCGACATAAGGAGCAACTAACGGCCATGCACCTCCGACTGTCGTCGCTAATGATAGTGCGATGTATTCTGGCATACTAACGAGATCGTTCATATTCATTCCTGAGTTAGAGAATACTTGTACGAGTGCTAATGTCGGAATGAGTGCTAATGCTGCCCCTTTAACAGAACCAAGCGATTCCATCGACGCTTTCGTAAAGCTTGAAAATTTACTTCTTTGTGTAAATACTGAAATGATGGCTGCTAATGTAAGAACAGCCCCTGGTGAATACAGAACTTGCCACGCCGAGTTAATACCTTCAATACCAAGAACATTATTCCAACTTAAATCAATGGCTGTTCGTGCAAATTCCTGGATTGGTGGAACAATCCTAGTTAATAAAAGTAAAGCAACAACAACAAAGTAAGGGCTCCATGCAGATAATAGACTCATCTCTGATTTCTTATCTTCAACTTTAAAGCCTTCCGCAAGAGCGTCTTGCCAAACAACCTTCGGGATAAGGATCTTTTTCTTTGCTGTTAATGTAGCTACAGCTAAAGCTGTAATTGAAGCTAAAATCGAAACGAATTCTGGTCCGAATGCCCAAGCGTATACAGCTGCCGAAATACTGTAAGATGCACCTACTAGTAATGTCCACGGTAAAAGTGAAAAGGCGCTTGATAACCCTTTTTTCTTTCCAAAAGCAATTGTTAACACAAGAACTAAAATAAATGGAATTAATGTACCAACTAATAAATCCATTAATGTGATTAAAATTGCAATGTCTTGGAACATCGCTAACCCTGCACATTCAATGTTAGATAGACCAACAATAATTGGCGTACCAACAGCACCAAATGAAACAGCTGTACTATCTGCAATCAGTGCCGTCGCTGCTGCCGCTATAGGAGAAAATCCAAGTGCAACAAGTAAAGGACCAGTAACTGCTGCTGGAGTTCCAAAACCTGCAGCTCCTTCAATTAAACTCCCGAATAAGAAAGCAACGATAACTACTTGAACACGCATATCTGGCGAAATATTTCTGAAACCTTCATTAATTCTGTCGACAGCCCCTGTATGTTTTAAAGTATTTAGCAATACAATGGCTCCGAATAAAATGAATAAAATCGTTATTGCCCTATGCCCACCTTGTAAAATAGACGCAGACAATATGTTAAAATCTAACCCCCATACTGTAAATGCCAACAAAATTACGATCAATGCACTGTATAGCATCCCTTTTTTGGCAGGCATCCTCAAAACAACTAAAAATAAAAATGGTGCGATAATTGCACTAAACGCTGCTAATAATTGCATAATAACTCCCCCTATAATAGAATAATTCCCCATTTTAGTTCATAATTTTATCAATTTGTATTTAACGACACTACTTTTTGGCCTTACAACCTCCAATCTTCATTGATCTATAAAATACTATCACCCTATCATCAGATGATCTAATGTAAGTGTTTTCATTATATGAAAGCTGAAAAAGTTTAGCAATAACATAGGTCAAATAAAAAACACAATTATCAATTATTTGTTTAATAGTTAAAATCGAGTATGCTATAACGCTCCTCTTTTTGTATAAAAGCACAAAAATACTAAATTAAAAAAATACCAAATAAGTATTATATTGTATAAAAGTATCAAGACTCGAAATATAATATAGTTGATATAATAAGATTATATTTAATATACATCAACCTGAATATAAAAATACGCGTAGGAGGATTATTACGAATTTAAGAAGAAAAAATAAGAGAATATAAGAGTTTTGCTAAGGTGTGAATGTTGAATTACAGATTGTATGAACACTTTACCGAAGTTCTCCTGTAATCCAACATTCTGCTCGAGATCTTTATCGTTCGATCGTGATATCTTTTAATAAAGTACTAATTACATGACCAGCCATAATCAGTCCTGAAACTGATGGAACAAAAGCATTTGACGACGGAGGCATTTTCGCTTTTCTTATCGGGGATTGTTCTTGAGCTTTTGACACTATTTCTTTTCTAATTTCTTCACGAATTTTTATTGGCTGCTCGTCCGAAAAAACAACATTAATCCCTTTATGAATTCCTTGCTTTCTAAGTTTTGTTCGAATGACTTTCGCAATTGGATCATAGCTTGTTTTAGATATATCAGCAATCCTCAGTCGTGTAGGATCCATTTTGTTAGCTACACCCATACTTGAAATAATCGGAATCTTCCGCTTCAGGCATTCCTTCATTAAATGAATTTTATAGGAAATCGTATCTGATGCGTCAACAACAAAATCAAGCCCATATTCAAAAAATGATTCATACGTTTCTTCTGTATAAAACATCTTTAAAGCAATTACCTCACACTCTGGATTTATGTCTGCTATACGCTCTTTCATTAAATCTACTTTCGGTTGACCAACTGTTGAAAGTAATGCATGCACTTGACGGTTAACATTTGTTATATCGACATCGTCCTTATCGACTAAAATTAGTCGACCAACACCCGAACGAGCTAAAGCTTCTGCCGAAAAAGATCCGACACCACCTATGCCAAGAACTGCAACCGTACTGTTTTTTAAAACATTTAACCCATCATGACCAATAGCAAGTTCATTTCTAGAAAACTGATGTAACATTAAACTTTTGCTCCCTCCAACTCCTATTTTAGAAACAACTATTTTAAAGTCGTATAAACAAATAGGAAATCTATATTATACGATTTTGAATATATCATATGCTGTATTAAATGTAAATTTCCCTATTCTGTTATTAGGTATACAAAACGCTCATGACGGATATTCCGTCACCACATAATATATAAAAGAACGAGCAATTTCCTTCCCTTCGCTGTAAACTTCTAGCGAATTTTAGAG
>SKSA01000020.1 GCA_007118195.1 Anaerobacillus sp.
CCCCACCTCAACGCGTAGCGTAGGTGGGAACTTTTAATCAGGTGGAGTCGAGACTCCATCTGATTTCTCGATGTTTCAGCTTGCTGAAACGAGTTCGCTCCTCACCTGAAGATCGAAACGAACCTGATTGGGCAGCGAAAATCCATTTTACAATCAAAGATATTTTGTTGAACAGTTTATATGAAAAACGGTGAGGGGAGAGTGCTGCAGTGAAGATTATTGACACGCATTGTGATGCATTATTAAAACTTTGGGAAAATAGAGAAAGATCTTTTACAAATAGTCGAGACGTTGATACGAATTTAGAAAGACTGCAACAAGGGAATGTAAAAGGCCAACTTTTTGCGATTTTTATCGAGCCCGAGACACCTTCTGATGAAAAATACAAACTAGCGTTAGAGCAAATTGATATTTTTCACCGTGAAGTCGTCGGAAAGCATGAACAGATAAAGAAAATTGAGAAGTGGTCTGACTTCAACACGTTAAAAGAAGGAGAAATTGGCGCTGTTTTAACATTAGAAGGTGCTGATGCCTTCGGAAACGATATTAACAAGTTGAAACACCTGTTCGATTTAGGAGTTAAATCACTCGGTTTAACTTGGAATAATGCCAACTTGGTTGCTGACGGTGTCGGCGAAAGTCGTGGTGCCGGTTTAACAGACTTTGGTAAAGAGGTGGTTCAGCTTAATAACGATCATGAAGTGCTAACCGATGTTTCTCATCTTAGTATAAAAGGCTTTTGGGATGTCATGGAATTATCAAAGTATCCAATCGCTACTCACTCCAACTCAATTACACTGTGTAATCATCGTAGAAATTTAAATGATGAACAAGCGAAGGCAATGTTTGCTAATAACGGCTTAATTGGTATTGTTTTTACCCCACCATTTATTAGTGAAACGGGGAAAGCAACAATTACAGATGTCATCCGCCACATTGAGCACTTTTGTACATTAGGAGGCGAAAAACATATTTGTCTAGGGTCTGATTTTGATGGAATTACTCAATATGTTGAAGGCTTAGAAGATTCCTCCAAATATCCGAAATTAATTGAGGAATTGTTAAATCGGTATTCAGAAGATCAAGTGGCGGGCTTTTGCTGTCAAAACTTCTTAAACTTTATCCCAAAAAAGTAACGCGCTGTCCAAAAACCACCGTTAGGCACCAAAATATAGACGGATAATAAATCTCATACGTCTATATTTTGTAAGCTTTACCTGGTCCCAGACACGTATCGGACAGCCCCACTTATAAACGTTTAGCTACCAGAAAAATTGGCTAAGCGTTTTTTATGTAAAAACATGCGGCCGAGTTTTTCGAGTGAGCCTCTAAAAATTTCAGCGTTCTTATAGTTATGCTATAATTTATTTAGGAGATTGTATAGACGCTTAGGTGGTGGTTAATGTTGACGTTACCTTTTGAAAATTGGTTTAAAGTAATGGAGTCTCGGCGTTCGAGAAGAACATTTATCTCAAAACCAATTGAAGATGAAGTTATCAAATCATTGAATGATGTAATAAAACAATTAAATAAACTACATAAAGATGTAAGCTTAAAGCTGATTGAGTATTCACCAGAGGAAATTTTGAATGGTATCGTCGGTCCTTACGGAAAGATTACTGGTGCCCCGGCGTATATTGCTGTAGTTGTCCAAAACTTTGAACCGTTTCTCATTGAAAGAGGTGGCTATATAGGACAAGCCATGGCTTTAGAAGCTACCGTTCAAGGCTTAGCAACATGCTGGGTCGGTGGCCTCTTTAATGAAGTGGTTATTACTAAACAAGTGCGTCTTCAAGAAGATGAGAAAGTTATTTCAGTTCTACCGATCGGTTATGCTAGAAAAAATTATAGTTTAACAGAGAAGATGATGAGTCAAGTCGGTGATTATCATAAACGCAAAACGATCGAGGAGTTAGTAGAAGGGCTACCTGAAAAAAGGTGGCCAACATGGATAAAAACAACTCTTCATGCTGCAAGGTTTGCTCCATCAGCTTATAATCGACAACCAGTACGTTTTTTCATTGGAGAAGACCATTCTATTACTGTTATGTTAGTCAACCCAAAAGAAGAAACAAATGTGCCAAAAGAAATTGATCGTGGCATAGCCATGCTTCATATTGATTTAGCATTAAAGCACCACAACATCGATGGAGAATGGCACTATTGTGAAAATAAAAGTGAAGTCATTTTTAAAGAGGAGCCGTAATTATGAACAATAAAATTGCCCGAGTTTTATTTGTGATCGGTGTATTAACGATAATTTTCGGTGGTGCAGTTGGAATTTTTTTAATGCTCTCTGATATTACTGGATTACTGTTTTTTATTAGTGCAGTTGTGAGTGGTTTTTTTGTCATCGGTTTTTCTGAAATCATTAAACTTTTAGATGAAATAAATAAAAAGATAAAAAGTTAGTTGGTTGGAAAGTTGGTAAGTAGAAAGTGGATAAGGAAATCGCCCGACTTTTACATGTTAGATGGTGACGGAAGGCATGCCGTCATGAGGGTTTTGTATGGAGAATAACGCTATGATCGATGTTTTTTATATAATCTATTGTTACAGGAAATAATGAAAAAGTAATTGACGTGAATAGTTAAGTTTTACGGATACAATAACTCAGATTGAGAATTTTATTGGAGGTAAAATGAACGAGTTCGTTAAACCAAAGGTAGTAGTAAGTAAATGCTTAGAATTTCAAGAATGTCGTTACGATGGCGAAATCATCCGCGATCAATCAGTTCGTAATTTAATGCCTTACGTGGATTTTATTCCAATATGCCCAGAGCTGGAGATTGGACTAGGTACCCCTCGTGATGTGATTCGCGTAGTTGACGATCATGGGGTAGATACACTCATCCAGCCTGCAAATAATCTTGATTTAACAAATAAGATGAATGAATTCTCCGAGCTATTTTTAAATGAAATAGAAGATATCGATGGATTTATTTTAAAAAACCGCTCACCAAGTTGTGGTCTTAACGATGTGAAAGTTTATAGCGGTATAGAAAAGTCACCTGTTGTTCGCACTAGTAGTGGCCTATTTGGCGGAAAAGTACTAGATCGTTTTTCGCATTTAGCCATTGAAGATGAAGGAAGGTTAAAAAATTTTATGATTCGGGAACATTTTTTAACGAAATTGTTTACGATTGCACAGTTTAAAAAGTTAAAAAAAGAAGGACTGCTTGCTGATTTAGTAGAGTATCATGCTCGTAATAAATACTTATTTATGGCTTATCAGCCAGCAATTTTAAAAAAACTCGGAAATGTTGTTGGTAATCACGACAAAAAGCCTTTACAAGAAATCTTCACTTTATATGAAAAGTATCTATATGAATTATTTGCAAAATTTCCAAAATATACATCCAATATAAGCGTTAGTCAGCATTTATTTGGATATTTCTCGAAAGATTTATCTACAAAAGAAAAAGAATTTTTTATCCAAATGATTGAAAAATATCAAAAAAAGAAAGTTCCACTTAGTAGTGTAGCTAGTTTATTAAAATCGTGGGCAATTCGCTTTGATAATCATTATTTATTAAAACAATCGTATTTCGAGCCTTATCCAGAAAAGCTAATTGAAATTAGTGACTCTGGAAAGGGGCGGGATTATCGATAGTTAAGGGGGTTAATACGTTGAAGTTTATTCATACAGCCGATTGGCATTTAGGTAAGCTCGTCCACGGAATTCATATGACAGAAGACCAAAAAATGATGTTACAACAGTTTATTAAAGTAGTTGAAGAAGAAAAACCAGATGCGGTCATTATTGCAGGAGATTTATATGATCGCTCAGTGCCACCTACAAAAGCTGTTGACTTATTACACGATACACTTTATACGATTACAACAGAACTTAATACGCCGGTTCTGGCGATTTCTGGTAACCATGATAGTGCAGAAAGAGTACACTTCGGTAATCAGCTTTTTCGGAAAAGTGATTTGTTTATCGAAGGAAAACCTTCGTCAAATCCTCAAGCTGTTCAAATAAAAGGCGTTAATTTTTACTTAATTCCATATGCAGAGCCAGGAACCATTCGTTATTTATTCGACGACCACTCGATTGTAGCTCACGAAGATGCAATGAAGAGGGTCGTTGATACTGTCGAGAAGTCGCTAAACCCGAACGAACCTAACGTGTTCGTCGGACATGCTTTCGTATTAGGTGGTAGGCAATCTGATTCAGAACGAACACTGTCAGTAGGCGGCTCGGAATGTGTAAGTTCGGAAGTTTTTTCGCCATTTAATTATACCGCACTAGGTCATCTTCATAGTCCAAATGCGATCAATCATCCAACGGTTCATTATTCTGGTTCGTTGATGAAATACTCTTTCTCTGAAGCGAAACAAAATAAATCAATTTCTATCGTTACTATCGAAGAAAACGGTGAATTTAATGTTGAATATAAAAGTTTAGTACCAAAGCGTGATATGCGAATCATTGAAGGGCATTTAGACGAACTGTTAGATGTTAGTTTTTATCAAAGTCAACAAGTAGAAGACTATTTGAAAATATCATTACTAGATGAGGGGGCGCTCATTGACCCGATCGCAAAATTACGTACGGTTTACCCAAATGTTCTTCATTTAGAGCGAAAGATAGAACAAAGGGATGCAAAGAAAACAAATCAGTTTCATATTGATACGAATAATCAAAGAGACACCCTACATTTGTTTACTGATTTTTATCAAGAAATGACAACGAATAACTTTACAGATGAGAAAAAGCAAGTTCTAACAGCAATCATTGATGGTGTTGAAGGGAACAAGAGGGGTGGTTGTAAATGAGACCTTTAAAATTAACGATGCAAGCATTCGGGCCATATGCTAGTAAGCAGGAAATCGACTTTACCCAACTAGGAGAAAAGACGATGTTTGTTGTTTCAGGAGCAACAGGTGCCGGGAAAACAACGATTTTTGACGGAATCAGCTTTGCGATTTACGGTAAAGCGAGTGGTGATGACCGTAACGGAAGTGATCTTCGTAGCCAATTTGCCCTTGATGATACGATCACTGAGGTTTCTCTTGAGTTCCAATTAAGAGAAAAGAGGTATTTCATTACGAGAAGTCCCCAGCAAGAAAAGAAAAAAGCTAGAGGAGAAGGGACAACCATTCAAGGGGCAAAAGCAGAGCTTTATGAACTTGGAGATGAAGAGACGTTACTTGCGGCTAATGTTCGTGATGTTGACGAAAAAATCAATGAAATTATGAAAATTGATTGTCATCAGTTTCGCCAGATTATGATGATTCCCCAAGGGGAGTTTCGCAAATTATTAGTTTCTGATAGTAAAGATAAAGAGAAAATATTACAAAAGCTTTTTCATACGGAGCATTATAAACGAATTGAAGAAACTCTGAAAGAACAAGCTAGTCAATTAAGAAAAGAAGTTGAGCAAAGTGTCCTTGAACGAAACAGCTATATCAATCGAATTCAAGGAGAAGGCCATGAGAAATTGCTATCTTTACTCGAAGAGGATCATATAAATGTCGTCGAATTACTAGAACAGTTAACAACTGTAGTAGAGGAAGATGAAAAAACGTTAAATGTTTTTAGTAATGCCATTTCCACAAAAGAAGAGAAGCGTCAGTTTATTCAAAAAGAGATTCATCATGGAAATGATTTGTTAGAACAGTTAAAAACGAAGGAACGGATATTTTTACAAAAAGAACAGCTAGAAGCTCGGAAACCTGAAATTGAAAAGATGAAGGAAACAATTCAACTAGCTAATAACGCATTAATTATCTCGCAACAAGAAGAGCAATGTTTAGAAATAGATCGGCAAGTAGTGACAAAAGATCAAGAGTTAAAAAATGCAAACACCTTTTTAGAAAAATTAAGTAGTGAATTGCAAGAAAAAGAAGCAATTTTAAAAGTAGAAGAAGGCAAGGAAAGTGAGCGTGAAGCTTACCAAAAGGAAATCAATCGCTTGGAAGCAATGGAGAGCGATATTCTATCCTTTTCTACTGTTGAAAAAGAGGTACGTCATTTAAGTCAGTATTTAAATAAAATAACGGCTGAAAAGAAAGCATTAGAAGATCAGCTTTTAACGATTGAAGAGAGAGTGGAAGCGTGTCTTAAAGAAAAAGAAATGATAAACGAGGCAAAGGTTGAAAAAGGCGATTTGTCAATGAAGATAGTAAAAGAAAATACGATGCTTGAAAAGGTTCGTGAGTTAATAAAAAATAAAGCCAAGTTAATTAGTTTTGAAAAGCATTTTTCAGCTTGTGAAGATGAAAGAGAAGATATCGAAGATGACCTAGAAGAAAAAAATGAACAGTTACAAGAACTTCTTGATGCTTGGAATAAAGGTCAGGCTGCATTATTAGCTGAAAAATTAACGGATGAAAGTGCTTGTCCAGTTTGTGGGTCTAAACATCATCCCGAAAAAGCAATTTTAAACGAAGATGTGCCTACAGAAGAACAAATTAAAGCTGTTAAAAAAGAAGTTAAAGAGTTAGTACAAGCAAAGCAAAAATCAGATGCGGCTTATTATGAAGCGAAGTCACAGTTTGAAACACAAATGGATTTAGTGATCGCTCTTGCTGATGAAGTAAGTGAACAGCTACCATTTCAATTACGTTCATTCGCTTTAGAAGATCTTGAAGAACACTATGATCATTACTGTTCAAAGCTTAAAAATGAACTGAATGAACTTGAAGCAAAAACGAAAAAAATAGATGAAGTAGAGTCGGAAGTAAGCTCAATTAATGATGAAAAGGCTAATACAAAAGCTAGTTTAAGTAAAATAAATGAACAATACGAAAGTCAGTATACATCCTACGTTGAAAAGCGTAGAGACCTTGAACGGCTGTCTGAAACCATCCCGGAAGAATTGAGGGATGAGACGACGTTTCGAAAAAAACTAGCGGTTCACCAAGAACGTCTGAGCGCGTTACAATCTGCATTAAAAAAAGCTCAAAAGGTAATAAATGAATCAATTCAGGAAATCGCTTCAATAGAAGGAACGATTTCATCATTACAAAAGGTCGTTCACGAATTAACTGCTAGACAAAAAGAGCTAAAAGTCGCCTTTTATGAGAAATTAAAAGAAGTAGGATTTAGCTCAGTTGCTGAATATAGTCAGGCGAAGTTGTCAGAGATTGAAATTCGTAAAATAGAAGAAAATGTGCAATCATACCGTGAAGAACTTCGTTCAGTGACAGATCGATACAGCGAATTAGTAACGCGTCTTGACGCAGTGGAAAAGCCTGATCTCGAGAAACTTAATGAGCAATTAATCGCTGTAAATGGAGAAATTGAACATCTTCAAGAAAAAAGAAACGTTTTATATCATAAAACGAAAACAAATAGCAGTATTATTGATGCGATTGAAAAGATTAATACTGAGATAGCTTCTGTTGAAGAGCAATATAAGGCAGTAGGAGAACTCGCTAATATTGCAATAGGGAAAAATACGTATCGAGTAACGTTTGAACGTTATGTATTAGCAGCATTTTTAGACCAGATCTTAGTTGCCGCAAACGCTCGGCTTAATAAAATGACGAGTGGGCGTTACGAGCTACAAAGAAAAACAGAGCGTTCAAAAGGAACCGCTCAAAGTGGTCTTGAGCTACTCGTTTTTGATCAATATACTGGTAAGACTCGTCACGTAAAAACATTATCTGGTGGAGAAAGCTTCAAAGCGTCCCTTGCTTTAGCATTAGGGTTAGCAGATATTGTTCAAAGTTTTTCTGGTGGAGTTTCGATGGAAACGATGTTTATTGACGAAGGTTTTGGAACGTTAGATGCCGAATCTTTAGAAAATGCAATTGAAACATTAGTTGACATACAAAGCACGGGTCGACTTGTAGGAATTATTTCACACGTTCCAGAGTTAAAAGAACGCATCGATGCACGCTTTGAAGTGACATCGACACAAGCTGGAAGTATTGTGAAATATTACGGTGATACTATTTCGGTGTAAATAAGAATGTTTGAGTGTTGAAACATGAGGGTGTCTCAAAAGTGTCAGTTCACCAAAGATAGCTTAAATATAGACGTGCGTACGTTTATATTTAGGGTCTTTCCGTGACTGACCTTTTTATTTTACGACACTCTTTTTTGGCTGGATCAAAGGACATATAGGTTCCGTTATTTTGTAAATATGGCGCAGATTTACTATGTTTTTAAGGAAATAGCGGAACGAATTTATTGCTATAAAGTAAACAACTTAATAGGGTAAGCTTTTACAGATAATGATGGACTAAATAAAAGATGTGGTTTATCTGGTGGGTTTGGCAGCCGATGGTTTTGAAATAAAGTATTTTCTTCAATATTTAACGTTGCTTTATGTAGCGGCCATTTTTTGTGGCTAATATCACCGAAATACACCTTTCCTTTACAAATAATATAAAAGCGATAGCGCTCTGTGAGCCAATGTTCTAATGAACCATTTTGGGCGTAAAATGTATTACTTATAGGTTTATATATGCCTTTAAAACAGAGATCCGTTTTTGGACGTGAATGTTCGAAAAAAATTTCATTATCCCTTTTTTCTATAGTTATTTTTGCATATGCGTAAGGACTTTTAAAGGCGATCTTTCCACCTAACATAGCTAGAAGATGATTCGTATCAAGGTTAAAAAAATAGACACCCTTCTGATTAGCAACTTTCACGTATGTGCGTATATTAATTTGCGAGAAAGATAATCGCGAAAGAAAAGGGAGAAACGTTAGCTCCATCTCTTTCATGAAAAAGGGCACAATTCCCAAATATGCTTCACCATTATAGGTATCTAGCTCTACACCTGTTGGGAGGCACTTTTTCAAGTTTTCACACTTTACTTTCCAGTGTGCAAATAAAACATTTTCCCATAGCATAGAGGCAATTGGTACGGATTTCATAAAGACCCTCCTCGTAATTTAAATTTAGATGCAGTTAACTTTTGTGAACATATTGAAAATATTCTTCCCTATACAGTGTTTATTAACAAGCGCGCTGTCATAATCACGACTATTGACACATAAGCTTTTTCTAAACCTGTCGTTATTTCAAAACTCACTTGACAGCATTTTTGAAGCCGCAATCTAGTATGTAAATGCCGAAATAAGAAGGCTCGTTCAGGAAAATCGTCCGCTTTTTTACATACAAAACCTTCATGACGATTAACCGTTACCATCTAATACGTAAAAATGTCGGTCGACTTTCTTTCGCTTCGCTGTAAATCTCTATCGACCTTTAGAGGCTCACTCAAGAAAATCGACCGAGCATTTCTTTTTACATACAAAAAGTTTCTTACGTATAAAAAAACTTTTCACTTCAAATGGTGAAGGTTTTTCTATAAATATCATGAAAACAAAATCTAAAGAAAATGGAGTGTTGTTATTCATGGAAAATAGGAAGCGAATTAGAAAAACGATTAGAATGGTTTTAAAGGATGTTAGAAGAGAACGTTTACAGAAAGAGCAACTTAGCTATTC
>SKSA01000313.1 GCA_007118195.1 Anaerobacillus sp.
GTGACGATTAGTTTTGGAATTACAAAAATTGACCAAAAGAATACTCTAGAAGAAATATATAAGAAAGCAGATATTGCTCTTTATCGAGCAAAACAAACAGGAAAAGACCGTATAGAGTTGAATTAAAAAAGTCAGTTCTTGAGTAGTTAACCAAGAACTGACTTTTTTATAAATACCCATCCCATATAAGCTACAAAAAGAATAATGGTAATAATAGCAGAGCGGCGGAGCCTAGAGTTAAAGACGGCTTTCTTCTCTTCGGGGGATAAAAGCATTCTTAGTAAGTAATACGCTGTTAAAATAATAAATAAACTTAGGGTACTTCCGAGAATGATATGAGCTAAAATAGTCGGCTCCATAAGTATTCTCCTTTCAGAATGTTATTTTTAATTTACTTTTTTATAAATCTTTTTATAAAGTTCTTTTGCGGTGTCACATTTAATGACTTTGCCATTAATGACAGAAAAAGGGCTGTGCTTACACGTTTTACATTCCCCAATACAGTCTTTTCGCTTTATTTTTACATTGAGGTCAAGGGACTTAAGTTGTTTATAGATTTTTTTTGTATCAAATTCATTTTCCTTACAGAAATAGATCTTTTTCATTAATTTATCACCTCTTACACGAATAGATGAAAATGATTATCATTACTATAATTATATCAGAATTTTATCATACTACACGTTTGATTCATCAGTTTTTTGTGTAAGATTAAAGGAAAAAATGTATTTATGAATTATAGTTTTCATTCATTAAACGTTCAACCACTGTTTTACCATCTGTATCTCATCCTTATGGGAATATGCTTGATCATCCGGGGTTTCTAAAATTAATGGGATGTTTTTAATTTCAGGAGAGTGTAAGAAGTTATCCCACTGACCCTTGTTAATATACCCGTCCTTTAAGTTAGCATGGCGGTCTTTTCTTTTTCCAAAAGGATATTTTGAGTTATTTAAATGAATGGCCTTTAAATGTTGAAAATAACCCAATTCCAACCCTTTTTCAGCAACTTCACTCCAATTATCTCCACTCCATAAACCACTAGCATATGCATGACAAGTATCAAAACAAAAGCCGACCTTTTCAGGAAAGTGAGTTAATTTGCGAACTTGCACCATCTCTTCTAATGTAATACCCATATTTGTTTGTGCGCCAGCATTATTTTCTATTAAAATTTGGGCGTTTCCGTTCCACTTATGCAACACCGAATTTAAAACTGAGATCATCTTTTTATATCCTTCTAGTAGATCACCTTTCTTCATCGTACCAAAATGTACAACAACTCCTATTGAGCCACATGCTTCTGCAATTTCTAAATCATTTAAAAGAGAAACTACGACTTTTTTTTCTACATCAGCATTTTCGGAAATAAGTTTTGTTGGATATGGGGTATGCGCGACTGAGACGAGTCTCTTTTCTTTACAGAACTTAGCACATCCGGCAGCAGAACCCTTATCAAAGTCTTTAATCGAAATGCTACGTGGATTTTTCGGGAAGTATTGAAAAGCGTTAGCGCCAATGGAATGAGCTGTTTTGGCTGCTTGATCATAGCCGTTACGGATACTAACATGACTACCAATATACATTTTCTCACCTCCTTTACCTGAGAACCTAGTTTTTAAATAGAAGTACTAAGAGCCAAAACGTAGAAGTAGCACACTTTTTCCTGGAAGAACTTTTGCTTGTCGGGGCTTAACAAGCCGATAGCTCTTTTCTAATTATAATGGTTTATACACGTTACTTTTATCGGCTGCTTTTGCTAATGCCTCTAATTGTTCGTTAATGTATCTTTTGTCGAGTGTAAGTAATTCTTTTTTATTTATTCCTTCAATGATATGTTCAGTAAATTCCCAAATAATTGCTTTGATTTTGCTTGAATTGCTTTCGCTAATAGAAGTAAGTGCTTTTAACGCAGAATATAAAACCGAAGTGTCGTCAAACCCATACTTCCTAATTTGATAAAAGCATTTGAACAAATAATCATAAAAGCAAGGGTGTTCGAAAATGACACGTAAATTTCGATTAGAATCGTTATGGTATGACCGGGGTAAATATTTTTGACCAAGTTTTGTTAAAATTTTGCCTAAGCTTTCAATACAATTAATTGCAGTGTTTGGATCATTGACACCTGGCGATAATGCTCTAAGGGCAATTTCAACTATTTTAGTTAACCCAAACTCAATATCATCAATGGGAGCTTTTTCTTTAGCAACTGAAAAATATTTTTCATAATAACCGATATTTTTATGGTTACTGATGTTCCAAATGGAAAGAACATCACTATCCTCGTCGACATATTCACCTACTTTTTTTTCGACTTTTACAATGCAATCATCGATAGTTGCTTGTTTGACTAAGCCGTATAAATCAATATGTTTAATGTAGCCAGAAGTGTTTAAGTTAATTTTTTGGGGTTTTATATGATTAAGTTCCTCACTTTCCCAATCCTCCCATGGGGCATCTTCATGGACTTCACTTACATCTTCAAACTTTTGATCAATTTGCTCCATTATTTTTAATGTAATATTGTGAATTAAATTACTTACTTGCATCCACTTTGAGACGTGGTTTATAAAAAAAACAAACATGATTAAACAAACGATCGATAAAAGAACCGCAAAGCTTGGGACGATAAACGTTGACGAAAGATCATCTCTTAAGAATAGTAATAAAAGAATGGAATATGTGAACCCACCTACAAAAACGCCTAATACTCGTTGTGTACTATGGTCAGTAATAAAATTTTGTAAAGTCCTCGGAGAAAACTCTGATAGAAAGGTGGTTAGCACGACTAAAATTGTTGAAAACGTAATGGTCGTCATGGTTAGTAATGATGCAGAAATCGTGCTTAATATCGTTCGTGCTAATTGGATGTCGGTAAGAAAAATTACCGGAATTCGTTCAATCATCTCTAAGTTCGTAATATAACGGTCAAATTTCAAACTAACGATAGCTAGAAAGATCGCCATAACACCGTATAATGAAGGAATATACCAAAAACTAGAACGGATATTAATGATAAACCTAGTTAGTGACATCTGCCAAACTCCTTCCCTTTCTTTATGTAGGTATAGTTTTAAGTAAGAGCAGGTCTTTTATGTAAGTTGGCTAGTTGGTTTGTTAGTTTGTTGGTTAGGGGAAATTTGATATAGTGTCATTGAGTTTTGTCTAAAAATAAAATGACGGTCGACTTTTCCGAACAAGCCTCTAAAGCCGGAACGGATTTACAGCGCAGCGAAAGAGATCAATTGCCTTTTTTATATTAGCTGGTGAAGATTAAATCCATCATGAGACTGTTTTGTGAGACTAGATAAGTTACATCCATTTTAAAATTGGATATATCTGGAACGAACAACTATTGCTAATCAAGGCATAATAAGTATGTAAAATCTTAAAAGGTGGGATGTACTGATGTCATTAGAGTGGTTTGATCGAGTTTGTAGTGAAATGCAAGATTCTTTAGAGTCTATTTGTGAAGATTATGATGAATTGGGGCAAATGAGAATTGACAGAGCAGCCAAGCATCCGAAAATTGAATTTTTTATAGAATACGAAGATGATGATCGAGAAGTTTTTTGTACATTGTTTTTTGATCCGCATAATGAAGAGTTTTATATGGAGGAATTTGATTTTACGGCAGGAGATACGTATCGACAAATACTCACTGATATTGAAGAAATTTTAGATGCGGTGCATGAATCTTTCCATAATTACATGGACACTGAAATTGAGGAAATCAGTGAGGATGAATATGTAACTGAACAAGATGAAGAAATATTTGATGATGATGATGGAAGCGACGAAGCTATCGTTGATGGCGGTGAATATGACATTGTTGTTGATGTCGATTGGACCTCTCCTGAAGTATTAGCGTATTCTTACTTAGATGAAGTAGAAGTTACGTATAAGTTTGGAGTCCTAAAAGAAACAGGGGATGGAATTTTGCACCGTGTGAATCGTATTTTTACTGAAGATAATGAAACGATTGAAGATGAAACAAACTTTATTTTTAGTAAAGAAGAAGCGGGAGCAATTATCGAACTTATTGAAGGAAATATGGATGCAATGGAAGGGTTTGATCCGTCTTAACAGTTGTGAGTGAAGAGTTATGAGTAAAAAGTTATGAGTGAAGAGTTATGAGTGAAGAGTTATGAGTAAAGAGTGAAGAGTTATGAGTTGTTGATTGTGAATTCAATGATGATTTGACGGACTTCTCTTTTTAGAATTAGGTAGTAAGTGTTAGAAAAATATAGTTCATTGGGGTACGATGTCGAAACAAACTCGTACTCCATTTTTTGGTTAATGGAAATCGTTGTTTTCACGCTGAAAAAATGAAAACTTTGCTAAAAAATCTCTTTAAGTATGGAAACTTCGAAGCATTATCCACAACACTCAAAACTCAAAACTCAAAACTCAAAACTCAAAACTATTTTAATTGAATATTTTTATCTTTCGATTTACACTAAATACATTGATTTATACATACATAATGGAGTGAGCAACGAACAAACTGGGGGGCTTCTATGTTAAAAGTTTTATCATTTTTAAAATTATATAAAAAGCCAATCTATATTGCGTTGCTACTTATGTTCGTTGAGTTATTTGTTGAACTATTGTCTCCGCTATTTATTGCAAAAATTATCGATGATGGGATTTTAAAAAATGACCTCTCTGTTGTTCTCATTTGGGGTGGTATTATGATCGGGTTGTCATTTTTAGGGTTTGCAGCGGGGATTATAAACTCATTCTATGCCGCTCATGTGAGTCAAAGCTTTGGTTATGATGTGCGAAAAAGCTTATTTGAAAAAGTACAATCATTTTCTTTTGCGAATTTAAATCGTTTTCCGACCTCTTCATTAATCACGAGATTAACCAATGATGTGACACAAATACAAGTGTTAGTGTTTATGGCGTTAAGAATTGCAGCTAGAGCACCACTACTAGTCATCGGTGGGGTCGTCATGGCTCTCATCGTAAATTGGCAGCTAGCTTTAATATTAGTTGTTGCTATGCCACTGTTACTCTTATTTATGGTGTGGTTAATGTCCAAAGGGGTCAAGCTTTTTCGAGCCGTTCAAGAAAAGTTAGATGCTGTAAATAGCGTCATGCGTGAAAACTTACTTGCAATGCGCTTAATTAAAGCATTTTTACGTAAAAAACATGAGCAAGAACGGTTTGCGAAAACAAATCATGAATTAAAAGATCAAACGGTTACGGCACTTAGGTTGATTGAACTAACGATGCCAGTGCTGTTACTCGTGATGAACTTAAGTATTTTAGGGGTTTTATGGTTTGGGAGCTTTCAAGTGAATGCTAATCAAGCAAATGTTGGGGAAATTGTTGCTCTGATTAATTATGCCACAAGAATCATGTTTGCTTTTTCTGTTTTCTCCTTCATTTTAATGGGATTTGCGATAGCGAAAGCCTCATCAGCGCGGATTTCGGAAGTGTTAGATGCTGAGGTCGACCTTACTGACGGAGAAGGTACATCACTTACAGAAAATACAGTTCAAGGGAATGTTCAGTTTGATCAAGTGTCGTTTAAGTATCCGGACACCGAAGACAAAGTGTTAAAAGATATTACCTTTAATGTGAAAGCTGGAGAAACAGTTGCCATTTTAGGTGCGACAGGTTCGGGGAAGTCGTCCCTTTTTCAGCTCATTGGGCGATTGTATGATGTAAGTAATGGCGCAATCTATTTGGATGGTCAAAATATAAAAACGATGAAACTTGATTTTTTACGAAAAAGAATAGGCTACGTTCCGCAAGAAGCACGCCTTTTTTCTGGAACAGTAATAGAAAATATTCGTTGGGGAAAAGAAGATGCAACAATGGATGACATTGCTCGGGCAGCGAAAGCAGCACAAATTCATGAGACGATTGCAAAATTGCCACAGCAATATGAAACGATCCTAGGTCAAAGAGGGGTAAATCTTTCTGGTGGTCAAAAACAACGCATTTCGATCGCAAGAGCACTTATCCGAAAACCGAAAGTATTATTACTAGATGACAGTACAAGTGCGTTAGATCTACAAACTGAAGCAAAAATTCTTGGAGCGATTAAAAAACAATCGTGTACGACGTTTATTATTACGCAAAAAATTAGCACTGTTATGGCTGCAGATAACATTTTACTTTTAGAAGATGGAATGATCGTTGCTAAAGGAAAACACGATGATTTAATGAAAAAAAGTGCTTTATATCAAAAGATATATGCTTCACAGCACTACGAGGAGGTAGTAAGCCATGGCTAAACATCCGCATCTAACACCTAACGGAAGTCCTCCTAAAACGAAAAATATTTGGGGTACGACAAAAAGAATTTGGCTTTATTTAGCGGAACAAAAAGGCTTACTTACCTTTATTTTAGTTCTAATTACTGTAAGTGTTGTTTTGACGTTACTAGGACCTTATTTAATCGGTGTCGCTGTTGACGACTATATTGTAGATAGAAATACGGATGGACTGTTATGGTTATTGATTTTTCTTGCGATTATTTATGTGGTGAATTCGCTCGCTATTTGGCTGCAAAATTACTTAATGATTGGTATCGCTCAAAATACGGTATATTCGATGAGAAGACACTTGTTTCGGCATCTCCATTGTTTACCGATTCGTTTTTTTGACCGAAAGCAGCATGGGGAATTAATGAGTCGTCTTACTAATGATATTGAAAATGTAAGTAGGACATTAAATAGCTCTGTAATTCAAATTTTTTCAAGTGTTCTCACGCTCTTCGGGACGATCGCTTTTATGATTTATCTTAGCCCAATACTAACGTTTATTACGTTAACAGTTATTCCGCTTCTTTACTTAGGAATGAAATGGATCACAACGAGAACGAAGAAATTTTTTCGGGAACAACAGCGAAATTTAGGTGATCTTAACGGTTATATTGAGGAAACGATATCTGGACAAAGTGTCGTTAAAACATTTTCACAAGAAGAAAAGGTCATCAATCAGTTTAAAGAAAAGAATGAACGTCTCAAAATTTCAGGTTATTGGGCACAAGCTTATTCAGGATTTATCCCGAAGTTAATGAATGTGTTAAATAACTTAAGTTTTGCGATAATCGCCCTTGCAGGTGGGATTCTTGCAGTATACGATCTCGTTTCTATCGGTGTGATTGTCACGTTTACACAATATTCAAGACAGTTTACGCGTCCTTTAAATGATCTTGCCAACCAATATAATACACTCTTGTCAGCAGTTGCTGGAGCAGAGCGAGTATTTGACGTCATGGATGAAGAAAAAGAAAAGGAAGTCGAAAATAACATTGAATTACCTACGGTTAATGGGGAGGTACAGTTTCGGAATGTTTCGTTTTCTTATGATGAAGAGGATGGTCAAACGATTTTCGATGTTTCATTTCAATCGAGTGCCGGGGAGACGGTGGCCCTTGTTGGTCCAACCGGAGCAGGGAAAACAACGATCATCAATTTGCTCAGTCGTTTTTATGACCCAGAGCAAGGTGTGATTACGATTGATGGAAATGATATATCAAGAGTTACTAGAGAAAGCTTAAGGCAGCATATGGGCTTTGTTTTACAAGATCCTTGTCTTTTTCAAGGGACGATTCGTGAAAATATTCGTTACGGTAAACTCGATGCCACGGGTGATGAAGTTATTGAAGCGGCAAAATTAGCAAATGCCCATTCTTTTATCACTAAGTTTCCAAAAGGGTATGATACAGTGTTAACTCAAGACGGTGGTGGTATTAGTCAAGGTCAAAAGCAGCTTCTTTCAATTGCTAGAGCCATTTTAGCTCGACCAAAAATTTTAATTTTAGATGAGGCCACAAGTAGTATTGATACGGTAACGGAGATTAAAATTCAAGAAGCGTTGTCGAGGTTAATGTCAGGCAGAACAAGCTTTGTCATCGCACATCGCCTCAATACGATTCAACAAGCAGATCAAATTGTTGTCTTAAACGAGGGGCGTGTGATCGAAAAAGGAACTCACCAATCATTATTAAATGAAAAAGGGTTTTATTATCAACTTTATCAAGGTCATTTGAAAAATGATGTTGTGTAAAAAAATAGTTAGAGGGGAATATCATGGTGTGGCAATTAAAAACTTTTGAAGAGTTAACGAATGAACAGCTTTACAATATTATTAAGGAGAGATTGAATATCTTTGTCGTTGAGCAGGACTGTCCGTATCCAGAACTCGACGATTTAGACCAGCAATCTTTTCATTTATTTAATGAAGAAGAAGGAGAAATTAAGGCATATTGTCGTATTTTAGAAGCAGGGGTGAAATATCAAGAGGCATCGATTGGGCGAGTGATTGTGAAAGAGAAGTATCGTCGTAACGGTTTGGCGACACAATTATTAAATAATGCGATTGACTTTATGAGCAACGGTTTAAATGAAACGAAAATAAAAATCCAAGCACAAGACTATTTAAGAGATTTTTACAGCTCGTTCGGTTTTCAACCGATTTCAGAGGTATATTTAGAGGATGGAATTCCTCATGTCGATATGATTTTATACGGAGTGGAGAAGTGAAGTGAGAAAAGCATAGTTACGACCAATTACGTTGATGGTTATATGCGCCATCATAAGGAGATTTTCTATGAAGCACTATCCTGTAAATTTAAATTTATTAAATAAGAAAGTGGTTATTATCGGTGGTGGGAAAGTAGCAGAACGCAAGCTTTTTAAACTTTTGGAAACAGAGGCTGATATAACAGTTGTAAGCCCAAAAGTAACCGAGAGGATTGTTCATGTGGTGGAAGAAGGGCGCGTCAAATGGAAACAAACGACTTTTTCAAAAGAAGACGTAAAGGCTGCTTTTCTCGTGATTGCAGCAACAAATTCAAAACAAGTAAATGATGATGTGTATGAATCTTGTCGTGATCAACAATTGGTAAGTCTTGTTGATGACCCTTCTCGTAGTAATTTTATTGTCCCTTCAACATTACATAGAGGAAAATTAGTGATCTCAGTTTCAACATCAGCTGCAAGTCCAGGGCTTTCTAAAAAAATAACTGAAAAGTTATCGGCTCAATTTGACGATGCATATGAGGAGTATGTTGAATTTTTATCACAATGTCGACTGAAAGTCCTTGATGAAATAGATGAGGCAGAACAGCGGAGGCGTATTTTTCAAAAGCTACTTGAACCAGAATTTTTAGAGTTAACAAGAGAAAAGTCATATTTGAAGAGGGACGAGCTCTTTTTAGCTCTTTTAAAAAAAGAACGAAACTGAAAGAGTGTCCACCCCGTGCCCACAATCATTGCGAAAGCGTAAAAAGGTAGCGTAAGAACATCTTGCGTTACCGAAAACATTGCTCAACCTATACCGGTAACGCAGACCTTTCTTA
>SKSA01000167.1 GCA_007118195.1 Anaerobacillus sp.
TGATGCGGGTAGTACGATGAAAGAAAAATATGAAATCGCAAGGTGGTACGAAAAAGTAAAAGAGCCGATGAGGGCTGCCGAGTTGTATGAAGAAGTCGTAAAAAGTAACGTTAGTTGTCACGATGAGGCGCTTTTAGCTTTAGGTCTCCTTTTAAAAAAACAAAAGCAACAGGACGAAGCGATCGATTGTTTTGAAATGCTAGCTATTAAAGAAAATGCTCTAGCGGTCACCGCTTGCATTGAATTAGCTAAACTTCTTGAACACCAATTTAAAGATTTTGATAAAGCTCTCTTTTATTCCGAACGAGCTTACGAACAGCAGAAAAAAGCAGCCCGACTCCTAAGGGAAAAAAAGACGTTGGACGATTTAAAAGTGAGGATAGAAAGATTGCATAAAAAGCGATAGATTCACATTGGCTTCATGTCTCATCTTAAGAGGGGGAAGCTAAGGGTGAATTTATCGCTCTTTTTCTTCTCATTTTTTCGAAAATTCGTTATAGTAGATAAGTAAGGATGGTGGAATACAAGTGATCATAGAAAAACTTCAATCTAAGACAGAGGGCGTTCTTCCCTATACGAAAGCAGAACGAGAACGGAAACAAAAACTGCAAAACAAAAAAGATACACAGTTGTTTAAGGTCGCCTTTTGTGGCCATTTTTCAGCGGGAAAATCAACGTTATTAAATACGATTGTTGGTGCTGAAGTTTTACCAACGAGTCCCATTCCAACGAGTGCGAACATTATTGAAATAAAAAATGGCGAACAAGCGTTAACGGTACATGAAAAAGATGAAGAAGAAAAAGTTTGGCACGGTGAAATTCCGTGGAACAAAGTTCGGGAATGGGGAATGAACGGTCATGAGATTTCAAAGATGACGATTACGGCTCCTCTTCCATTTCTAGGAGGGCATAGCTGTATTTTAGATACTCCTGGTGTTGACTCTACAGATGAATCTCATGAAGCAATTACGGTGGAGCAACTTTATACGACGGATGCGATCGTCTATGTGATGGACTATAATCACGTACAATCAGAGACAAACCTTTATTTTTTAAAACAATTATCAATAGAAAAAAAGCCTATTTATATTGTGGTCAACCAGATAGACAAGCATAATGAAACAGAAATTCCTTTTACAGTTTTCAAAGCATCGATCGAAGATGTTTTTCGTAGCTGGAACATTGATTATATTGATATCTACTTTACTTCGATGAAAAATCAAGATCATCCTTTAAATCAATTTGCACTATTAGAAAAACAATTGAAAGCATTACTTTTTCAGAGTAGCAACCTAATCAAGGGATCACAGTTACGTCTTGAACAAGGCTTTTATGAGACCGTAGCAAATCGCTTGCAAGAAGAGCAACACGAGGAGATTGCCGATGTCATCGTAGAAATGAAATCAAAAGGATATCGAAGTGAACAAATAGCTGAAAAAGAACAGCTATTCCAGCAATTAGAGAGAGCGAGACATTACGATAAAAAGCTATGGAATCGTTTCGACAATGAATTAGGAAATTTGTTTAAAAACGTGACTCTATTTCCTGCATTAACAACAGATTTAGTGAGAGATTGGATCGAGAGCTTGCAACCTGGTTTTAAAGTAGGGCTTCTTTTCACAAAAAAGAAAACCATCGAAGAACAAGAAAAACGCTTAGAAAAGCTGATTAATGATCTTCAGAATAAAGTAAAGTCACAGCTTCTCTTTCATGTTCAATCGTACTTTCAAAAAGTAGACCGAGTCGTACTAACAAACAAGGATGACTTTGAGAAAGCGTACACAAATCTCTCTTATGACGTAACAAAAGATTTACTTAAAGCACATGTGAATACGGATCATTCTAATCGAGAATATGTGTATACGTTCACAAATGAAATGACGAACCTGATGGTTAAAGATATTCGTTCAAAAGCAAGAGAGTTAGTAGAATTGCTTGTTCAAGGACTGAAGGACTATTACATTCAAGAGGAACAGGCCATTCATGAAAAATTAGCAAAGCTTAAAGAAATCGAATATTATCGTCTCAAAATCGTACAAATTGAAAATGAATACAGTGAATTTATAGAGGTTATTACTAAGAAGTTAAAAACATTTCCACCTGAACAAGAGTATAACGAGCAAATAACCGAAGCGATGGAAGGAGCTTATCCGCAAAACGATGATCCCGCGTTTACAAATGTCACTATAGAAGAAAGTGTCATTACTACTGATGTGGTCTATGAGAAAAAGAAAGGTGCTATTTCTTTTTCTGAGGAAGATACAGAACTTTGGTTAAAAAGTATCAAAGCTGCCCTTCTTGATCATGAAAAAACTTCGATCCTCTCGCAGGAAAGAAATCATCTTTTAGAACGAATCAACCGCTACGAAACACAAACGTTTATTGTTTCTTTATTTGGAGCTTTTAGTGCGGGGAAATCAAGTTTTGCAAATGCTCTATTAGGAGATGAAGTTTTACCTGTTTCACCTAATCCGACGACGGCAACGGTGAGCACTGTTCGAAAGTCAACAAAGGATCATTCACACGGTACGGCAGTTGTCACCTTGAAATCGAAGCAAAGCTTAAACGATGAGATCAAGACAGTTAGCGAAGAATTAGACGTAGAGCTTGGCATTCAAAACATTCGTAACTGGAAACCCAATTTAAAACAATATATTTCTAGTTGGCAAAAAACGTATGCTGAATATTTACTAACGATTAAAAATAGTTTAGTGGAGACCGACGTGGAACTAGGTAGCATATTTACCGTAAGGATCGATGAGCTACAAGGGTTAGTAGCCAATGAAAGTAAGGCTTGTCTCATTGAAAATGTAACGATTTATTATGACGCGCCAATTACAGAAAAAGGGATTGTGTTAGTCGATACACCCGGTGTAAATTCAATTCATGGTCGACATACGAATGTAGCATTTACGCAAATGCGTTCGTCTGATGCGATTTTTTATTTAACGTATTATAACCATGCGTTTTCAAAAGCGGATCAATATTTTTTACAGCAAATGGGGAAGGTGAATGAAAGTTTTGAACACGACAAATGTTATTTTATCATTAACGCAGCTGACCTCGCGAATAGTGCTGGTGAATTAAACGGTGTAAGAAAACACGTTCATGACCAATTAGTTAAAAATGGTATAGAACACCCGCGTCTTTACCATCTCTCAAGTAAAGAAGGACTTCAGGATAAAAAGCGCGCTGTAAATTCAGAAACGACTTTTGCGCAATTTGAACAGGCTTTTTACGATTATACTATCTTAGAATTAAAACAATTAAGTGTGAATATGATAGCGAATGATTTAAAGCTATATATTCGCAAAATTGATGACAGTATAACGTTTATGAACGAAGAAAAAGTTATTCAAGAAAAGAAGCAGGAGTTATTAAAAACAACGGTAACGAATCAACTGAAGCGAGTAAACGATTCTTCATTCGACTATGCCGTTCGTGATATTTTGCAAGAATTCGAACAATTAGCTCTTTATTTACGAGAACGGATGCGCTTTGTTTTAAATGATTATTTCACAACAGCAATAAACGTTTCAGTGCTAACTTCCAATAGTAAAAAAGGGCTTCAAGAAGAGTTAGCAGCAGCAATTAAAGAATGGCGGGGGCTAGGTGAGCATTTCTTAAAACAAGAGCTAGAAGCAACAGTTATTCGCATGGAAGAGGCAATAAAGGAACGAGCAAAAAAATGGGTGAAAGATGAAGAAACTCTTTTACAAAAAGATCTCCCTTTTATTTATGTAAATGATGAAATAAAGCTTAAAACAACAAAAGTAAATGTTCAAGATTTACACATTTCAGTTGATGTGAACAATTATGTTTCATATGCGCGTTCGAAAAAGGACTTTTTTGAAGAGGGAACAGTGAAAGAGTTAAAAGAAGTCTTAGTGAATGATGGTATTGAAATAGCGGGGGTGATGATCGATGAATGTTCGACACGCTATATAGCTGCTTTCGAAGAAAACTTCCGCTGGATAGAGGCTCAGTTGAAAAAACGGATGATCGAATCTCTTCAAAATGAACTTCAACGTTTTGAGGCCTTGTTTGATCCAAGCGCAAAAGAAACACTTCAACGTGAATGTGACAAACTGAGAAGATTTTGTGGGTAAGAGATAGTTGGTTAGTTGGAAAGTTGGAAAGGAAAGTGCTTGGTTTGTGACAGTTAGATAGTGACGATGCTTCGCCATGAGGGTTTTGTATGTAAAAAGCAAAATGACGGTCGACTTTCTTTTATGTTTTTATAAATTTCTTAGTGAGGATGAAGCATTTTGATTAAGAAACAAAATCTTGAAAAGCTTCGAAAAACCTATCCTTTTAATATTTTGTCAGAAGAAGAATTTGAGGAGGTAACCAAAGAGGCAGAGTTACTTCAATTTAAAAAAAATGAATTTTTATTTCATGAGTACGAAGAAGAAATTGAGTTATTTTTTCTTGTAGATGGACTAGCGAAAAACCTCCTTCATAAAGCAAGTGGAGAGCAATTTTCAGTTCGTTACTACTATCCAGGCGATATCGTCGGCTTAATGATTATGCTAGCTGGTGGAAAAATGACGTTTTCTGTTCAAGCTTTGCAAGATTGTGAAACCATTAAATTTAAAAAATCGACATTACTGCAAATTATGACAAACAATAAAGCTTTTTCGGAAATTGTTTTAGAAGGCATCGGCGAAAGAATGAAAACTTTGTACAATGAAATTACTCGTGAACGAAATGAAGAGGATACCGAGAATATTCCTCTTTTTCGTACGAGAGTCGATGCAATTATGAATAAGGCGTTGTTTATCTCAGCTAACGCACCACTTGCTCAAGCTGCTAAAAGACTTCGTGATGAAACGGAAATTGGACTAGTGGTTGTGGATCAACAAGAACATTTACTTGGTACACTGACACAAAGAGACTTATTACAAGCGATCGTTACCGATCAACTAAATGTATGTGTAAAAGACGTAATGAATAAACAACCTTATCAGGCTCAATATAATTCGTTTTGCTATGATATTTTATCGTATTTTAAAGATGATCACGTTGATTTTATTCCGATTACGAAACAAGACAAAGTCATTGGTGCGTTGACCGCAGAATCATTTTTACAGCTGCAAGACTCTCATTATATTCATTTATCTCATAGTGTTCATCATTCACATTCAGTTAGTCAGTTAAAAAAGTTCGCTGCGAGATATAATCCAGTTTTTATTGAATTTGTTGAAGAATTACTCACGCAAAATACGTATGCCTATGACGTTTGTGAATTGATATCCAATTATAACGATAAAATACATCGACAAGTGATAAGGCTTGCTTTAAAAGAAATGAAACAAGAAGGGTATGGGACTCCACCGATTAACTATTGCTTTATCGTTATGGGGAGTCAAGGACGTAAGGAACAGGCGTTTAGTACAGATCAAGACAATGGTCTAATTTTAGATAATTATGAGCACCTTTCGAATAAAAAGGAAATTGAGACGTTTTTTCATGTTTTTGCAGAAAAAATAAATCAAGGTTTATTTACTTGTGGTTTCCCCCTTTGTACAGGCGGGATAATGGCGAAAGAAAAAAAATGGCGACGCTCGCTTGATGAATGGGTAAAAGAGGTAGAGCGTTGGGTGAAGGAAACAGACGCTGAAGAAATAAGGAATTTTACGATCTTTATCGATTATCGACCGATTTTTGGTGACTTCTCTTTAGCAACGAGGTTAAGAGAAGAAACGACTGAAACCATTCAAAAAGGAAAGATTTTGCAACTACTTCTAATGAAGGATACGATTCGTTTTCGTGTTCCGCTAAATCCTTTTGGAATGATTACAACTTCAGGAAAAACAAAAACCATTAATTTAAAAAAGGCAGCGATCATGCAAATTGTTAATGGAGTCAGGATATTTTCAATTAAAAACGGCATAAAAGATGAAAATACGATTAATCGTTTAAGTAAATTAAAACAAGCAGAAGCGTTTCATCCACGAGACGTGAACAATGCAAAAACATCTTTACATATATTAATGTCGTTAAGACTTATGAATAACATCACGCAACTGAGAAACGGTGAAGTTTTATCGAACGAGTTATCGTTAGAAACCATCGATAAGGAAGAAAAAAAGAGGCTTAAAGAAGCTCTAAGTATTGCAAAGCGACTACAGCATATGAGTGAACTTTCTTTCGCTAGAAAGCGGGGGATATAAATGGAGCCTATACCATCTATACGTGTTTTAAAATATCTTTTTTATGATTGTTTTTCGAGCCTTTATCAGCAAAAAAAACGTACGAATCCACAGTTGCGGATCGATGTTTCTAAACAATTAGCTGATTATCCTGTATGTCTTTCATTAAATCAAAGTTTAATGGAGACGACTTACACGGTTTTTGATCTAGAAACGACTGGTTTTTATCCAAAATTAGGCGATGAAATCGTCTCGGTAGGAGCCATTAAATTGAATGTAAACGAAATGAAATTTCCAGAGCATTTTTATGAAATTATCTCTCCTATTGGTGATGTTCCAGATCAAATTTATTCACTTACAGGCCTATCAGAGGAACAAGTCAATAACGGGAAGTCTTTTGATGAGGTTTTTTCAAAGTTTTTAAATTTTAGTAAAGGCACAGTTCTAGTCGCCCACCCCGCATCATTTGACGTTCCTTTTTTACAAGTGATGGCTAAAAGGTGGCAGTTACCTCATTTTCAACCTACATTTATTGATTCGTATTATATTGCGAACTATTTGCGACCTAAGAAGAACAATAAGCTAGACGGTTTAGTGTCCTATTTTAATGTTGAACATAAAGAGCGACATCACGCACTTAATGATGCCCAAATGACAGCAGAGGTTTTTACTAATCTGTTATATTTGCTACATGAAAAGGGAATACACACGCTAGAAGACTATTTAAAGTTAAGAGGTAAGAAAAAAGGAAAGCTACTTGTAAAGTGATTAAGAGGGTGTTCACCCTCTTATCTAGTTTTAATCTTCAGGCCTTGGCCCTGGATCTAAATTAGAGATTGTTTTCGTCATTATTGGATTAACTGATGCATCTCCGTTTACTCGAACTTGACAAGATAACCGAGTTTTCGTTTTATCTAGTCCCTTAGCTGAAAATGCCTTTTTTTCAACTTCCGTTAAATCGCCAAAGTCTCCTTTAATAACCTCTACTCTACATGTAACACATTTTCCTTTTCCACCACAACGGTGCAAAATGTCTATACCATTGTCCTCTAAAGCATTTGATAGCTTTTTTCCGTCTTCAGCGTAAAAAGAGTGATAGCCAGTAACATTAATATTGCCCAATATGATCCCGCCTTTCAAGAAATTATATCCATTTTAATTCTTTCCCGTTATCCTAAGGGAATAAACGTTGAAATAACTGAATTTTATTTCCTAGGCAAGCGCAAAAACAGCGTCGTTTCGTCGTTTTTTGCTGATTTTCATTCGTTTTAAACGATGCAGTTGTTGCATTTTAGGGAAAAGTAACATAATACGACAAAATTTCAGAAAATGCATAAATTTTCTAGTTGTCAATTAATGAAAACGCTACTAAAATAAATGATGGAAATTAATTATTTTGATATAATGGAGAGGTTTAAGATGGCGTTATATATTTTAATATTGTTTTTCGTCATGATTGGCGTAACATTTTTTGTTTTAAATGGCATTTGAAAATTAATGTTGCAAAATAGGTGATTATACTAGTACATGTAAGCTCTTTTTTACATAGGTTGATATTGACCCTATAAAAAAGGAGGAGACTAAAACATGTTCTTTCCGAGACCAAGACCAAGACCTGGCTTTCCGGTAGCACCGGTAACTCGCCAAATGATGCCACCTCGTATTCATCCAACGCAACATTATGTTAAGCATAAATGTTGTGAATATATTGTACCAGAGGTGCATCCTAGCCATACAACAATCGTTCAAGACCACCTTTATAAGCATTATCACAATTTTCCACACACTCAATCTGTGGTCGATCAAGTAGCTAGTCAGCACTTCATTTGCCCTCCAGGCCCACCTGTAAACCCAGGTATGCCTGTAGGTGGCATGGGCGCACCAGGAATGGCACCACGTCGTCGTTTCTTTTAGTCATTTTAAAAAATATAATTAAAGATTTATCGCATTTCTATTCAAGGGTATGGCATAATTGATTATATTATGTCTCCCCTTGAATTTTTTACTCTTTTCTTAAAGATTGTTGTATTTTGCTTTTTGGACTGTAGCCAAGTTAATTAAACGATTAGTTAAATTAATCCGGAAGGTGTTAAAAATGGTCAAAGTGTTAGCTGTTACAGGATACAAGTCACATGAACTAGGGATCTTTGATGACAAGCATATTGGAATCAAATACATAAAAAAAGTGTTAGAAAAAAGGATCATCTCTTTTGTAGAAGAAGGTTTAGAGTGGGTTTTAATTAGTGGCCAACTTGGCGTAGAGTTGTGGTGTGGTGAGGTGGTTATTAACTTGAAACAACAGTTTCCACAGTTAAAGTTGGCGGTACTAACACCATTCTTCAATCAAGAGGAAAGGTGGAACGATCAAAAAAAAGATCATTATCGATTCGTTTTACAACAAGCTGATTATGTCGATACTATTACGAAAAGAGACTACGAAAGTCCTAGTCAACTTAAATTGAAAAATCAGTTTATTGTTGAAAAAAGTGATGCGCTGTTAGTTGTTTTTGATGAAGACAAGCCTGGATCTCCAAGTTATTATATTACCTATGCAAAAGCCCGTAATGAACACTCAAACTATGAAATTTATTACATATATCCTGATGAAATTGAACTAGCGTATCGAGATGAATTGGAAAATTGGTAATTTCCATAATTGACAATATGAAGATGTTCTGAAAAAATATAAAAATGGTGAATTCATTTAAAGTAATCGAGGTGATTGTAGGATGATAGAAAAACAAGTTCCACAACTGACTCCAAAACAAATATTAGAGAAAGAATTTAAAACAAGCTTAAAAGGTTATAATCAAGATGAGGTAGATAAATTTTTAGATGTTGTTATTAAAGACTATGAGCTTTTACAAAAGAAAATTGAGATTCTTGAAACTGATAATGCCCGCCTTAAAGCAGAAGCGAAAAAATCTACGGAACAGCAGTCTCGTCCAGGGACAGCTGTCGGCAATACGAATTACGATATTTTAAAAAGACTTTCAAATTTAGAAAAACACGTTTTTGGTAATAAACTTTTTGATTAAGGGGAATTAGATTGATCGAAGTATATATTGATGGAGCGAGTACCGGAAACCCAGGTTTAGCGGGGGCAGGAATTTTTATTAA
>SKSA01000034.1 GCA_007118195.1 Anaerobacillus sp.
AATTAATTTATGAGAGTAGGTTAAATTTTACAAATATTTTTATTGACAGTGTTGTCTTGCTCTGATAGGATTAATATATATTAATCCAATAAAGATACTCGGTATTAAAATTTTAAGGAGGAATACTAATGAAAGTAGCCAACTCAATTACAGAATTAATTGGAGAAACGCCTTTAGTAAAATTAAACCGTCTTGTACCAGAAGATCATGCAGACATCTACTTAAAACTTGAATATATGAATCCGGGCAGTAGTGTTAAAGATCGTATTGCTTTAGCAATGGTAGAAAGTGCTGAAAAAGATGGTAGACTAAAAAGTGGTGATACGATTATAGAACCAACTAGTGGAAATACAGGTATTGGTTTAGCAATGGTTGCTGCAGCAAAAGGATATCGTACAATATTAGTAATGCCTGAAACAATGAGTTTGGAGCGTCGTAACTTATTGCGTGCTTATGGAGCAGAGCTAGTGTTAACGCCAGGACCAGAAGGTATGGGTGGTGCGATTCGTAAAGCCACAGAATTAGCGAAGGAAAATGGCTATTTCATGCCGCAACAATTTGAAAATGAAGCTAATCCTGAAGTCCACCGCTTAACAACAGGAAAAGAGTTATTAGAACAAGTTGGTGATCAATTAGACGGCTTTGTTTCAGGAATTGGAACAGGTGGAACAATTACTGGTGCAGGAGGAGTTCTAAAAGAAAAATTTCCTCACTTGAATATTACAGCTGTTGAACCGCAAGATTCACCAGTATTATCTGGTGGAAACCCAGGTCCACATAAAATTCAAGGGATCGGAGCGGGTTTTGTTCCTGATATTTTAAATACAGAAATTTATGATGAAGTAATTCAAATTTCAACTGAAGAAGCATTTGAATATGCGCGCCGTGCAGCTAAAGAAGAAGGTGTTTTAGGTGGTATTTCATCTGGAGCAGCGATTGCTGCAGCGTTAAAAGTAGCGAAAAAGTTAGGAAAAGGCAAAAAAGTAGTAGCGATTATTCCAAGTAACGGGGAAAGATATTTAAGTACACCGTTATATCAATTTGAAGAATAAATTTTTAAAGCAGTCCTTTAGGGCTGCTTTTCTTTTTTACTTAATTGTTTCAGTCTATTGAGTTATAATGATAAAATATAATTTGGACAGAAAAGGACAGAACTAAGAATATAAGTTGTAAATGGAGAGTGAACGTTATTTTGCGACAAATTAAACCTTCAGGTGAAATTCAACGTTTTCCTCTTGGTAAATCGTATCCGGCTAAAGATTTTGATTGGTTCAATAAGTATAAAGAACTTTCAAGGGATAAAGATCATCATGTGCTTCTTGAGAGTGGACGAGACGGTAATTACAGTATTATCGGTTTGGATCCTTGGGCGGTTTTATCAGGAAAGAATGACGAATTAACAATAACGGTAGAAAATAAACAGGAAATAAAGAAAGGTCCGTTACTTCAATCGATGGAGCAATGGATGAGTCAGTATAAAACAGGGCCAGATGACAGTTTACCTCAATTTCACGGTGGAGCTGTCGGGTTTTTAAGCTACGATCTTGTTAGACAAATTGAACAATTACCTACATTAAGTGAGGACGATTTAAAGACAGAGGATTTATTTTTCTTGTTATTTGACGATTTGTTTATTTTTGACCATAAAAATAAAGTTTTCTGGGTGATTACCCATTATCAAGAAGGAAAAAAGCCAGAGGCTGAAAAAAGATTAGTTGAGTTACAGAAAATGTGGTTTGACCCAGTGGAAGAACAAGGTTGGAACTATGGTGGTGAGGATGTTTGTGAAGAAGAGTATTGGCAGACATCGTTATCAGAAGACGAGTTTAAGGGTGCTGTAACAAAAGTTCAAAATTACATTGCTGCGGGTGATGTTTTTCAAGTGAACTTATCTGTTCGCCAAGCAAAGAAATTACAAACGACTCCTCTTCATATCTATGAAAAGTTGCGCGAGATAAATCCGTCTCCTTATATGTCGTACGTCTGTGCACCGCATTTTCAGATTATTAGTGCGTCCCCTGAGCTTTTAGTAAAAAAGCAAGGCGAAGATATTAGTACTCGTCCAATTGCAGGGACACGGTCTAGAGGTAAAGATTCAGAAGAAGATGAACAATTAGCGAGAACGTTAATAGAAAATGAAAAAGAAAAAGCGGAACATGTCATGCTCGTTGATCTAGAAAGAAATGATTTAGGAAGAGTTAGTCGCTTTGGCACCGTTGAAGTCAATGAATTAATGGTGATTGAAAAATACTCGCACGTTATGCATATCGTTTCAAATGTTCGTGGCAAGCTCGATCCGGCCTATAATTTATATGATGTCATCGAAGCGACATTCCCTGGTGGAACGATTACTGGCGCACCTAAAGTTCGCACGATGGAAATTATTGAAGAACTTGAACCTGTACGAAGAGGTATTTATACTGGCTCTATCGGTTGGATCGGTTATAATGGTAACATGGAATTAAACATTACAATCCGTACCATGTTAGCAAAAGATGGTTTTGCTTATGTTCAAGCAGGTGCAGGAATTGTCATTGATTCTGATCCACAAGCTGAATATAAAGAATCATTAAAAAAAGCCATGGCGTTATGGAAAGCAAAAGAGCTAAGTGAAGAAGAGAAGAGAGAAGAAAAGAGTAAAGTGAAGAGCTGAGGAGGAAAAAAGATGATTTTAATGATTGATAATTATGATTCGTTTACGTACAATCTTGTCCAGTATTTAGGTGAAATGGGTGAAGAGTTAATCGTAAGGCGGAACGACAAAATAACGATTGCTGAAATTGAAGAGTTAAATCCTAAATATTTAATGGTTTCTCCAGGCCCGTGCAGCCCTAACGAGGCTGGGATTAGTATGGAGGCCATTAAACATTTCGCTGGGAAAATTCCTATTTTTGGTGTTTGTCTCGGTCATCAATCGATTGCCCAAGTTTTTGGTGGAGATGTAGTTCGCGCCGATCGGTTAATGCACGGGAAAACATCAGAAATCACTCATGATACTAAAACCATTTTTTCAGGAATGCCAACACCGTTTACGGCAACTAGATATCATTCGTTAATTGTTAAAAGAGAAACTTTACCTGATTGCTTTGAGATATCGTCTGAAACAAAAGAAGGTGAAATTATGTCAATTCGCCATAAAGAATTACCGATTGAAGGCGTTCAATTTCATCCAGAATCAATTATGACAGCAGAAGGAAAAAAATTATTAAAAAATTTCATTAGTTATTACTCGAGGTAGCTTACATGTATATATATGTGAATGGAGATTTCGTTTTACAAGAAGAAGCAAAAATTTCTCCTTTTGACCATGGTTTTTTATATGGACTAGGTGTATTTGAAACTTTTCGCATTTATGGTGGTCATCCATTTTTACTGGATGACCATTTTCAACGCTTAGAACAAAGTGTTGAACAATTAAATATTATCTTAAATATAACGAAACAACAGCTAAAAGAAATACTTGATGAGCTTTTAACATTAAATAAACTTAAAGATGCGTATGTTCGTTTTAACGTCTCGGCAGGTGAGGCACCGGTTGGTTTACAAACCAACGCTTATACAGAACCTACGATTATTATTTTTATGAAGCCGATGAATGGCCCGATTGTACGAACGAAGAAGGCATCTGTTTTAACAACAAGAAGGAATACTCCTGAAGGCGCAGAACGCCTAAAATCCCATCACTATTTAAATAATATTATCGGTAAACGAGAGTTAACGTCGGCGGATCATGAAGGGATTTTTCTAACGAGTGATGGTTACGTAGCTGAGGGAATCGTTTCAAATATATTTTGGGTAAAGGATGGACAAGTTTACACCCCGTCTGTTACTACCGGAATTTTAAACGGCATTACTCGTCAATTTGTTATTGCGTTACTAGAAAAGCACAAAATACCTTGTCATGAAGGTTGGTATTGGGTTGCATCATTGTTTGAAGCTGACGAAGTATTTATCACCAACTCGATTCAAGAAGTAGTAGCGATTAGTATGATAAATGAACACACGTATGAACAGGAAAATAAAGTTACAACCTATTTGCAAACAATATATAGAGAATATATGAATATCCAACTTTCATCGATCCAATCATTATAAGAAAGGGCGTGAGTTCGTGCTTAAAACAAATGTTATTAAGGCTGGGATTTACGAGTTAGACGTAACGGAGAAAACGTTGATTATGGGGATTTTAAATATAACCCCGGATTCTTTTTCTGATGGTGGGAAATTCAATGAATTGGACGTTGCGGTTAACAGAGCGATAAAAATGGTCGAAGAAGGTGCGGACATCATTGATGTAGGTGGTGAATCCACACGCCCTGGAGCTGAAACTGTAAGTGAGGAAGAAGAACTTAAGCGTGTCATACCGATTATTCAAGCTGTATCAAACGTAATAGATGTGCCGATCTCCGTGGATACGTATAAGCATGAAGTGGCAAAGCAAGCCATTGAAGCAGGAGCTTCGATTATTAATGACGTCTGGGGCGCTAAAGCTAATCCTCTTATAGCGGAGGTTGCAGCAAGTTATAATGTACCAATCGTGTTAACTCATAATAGGAATCATCGAGATTACACTGATTTAGTTAGTGATGTTCTTCTTGATTTAAAAGAAAGCATTTCAATCTGTGAACGGGCGGGCGTCGATCAAACGAAAATCATTTTAGATCCTGGGATCGGCTTTGCCAAAACGTATGAACAAAACATTAAGGTGATGCAACATTTAGATCAAATCGTTGAGCTAGGCTATCCAGTTTTACTAGGGACTTCGAGGAAATCAATGATTGGCACTGCTTTAGATTTACCTCCGAAAGAGCGACTTGAAGGAACGCAAGCAACGGTTTGTTATGGGATTATGAAAGGTTGCCAAATGATGCGTGTCCATGATGTTTTACAAATTTCGAGAACTGCTCAAATGATGGATGCTTTAAAGGAGAGTTTTTAATGGATAAAATCTTTTTAAATCAAATGGAATTTTACGGTTATCATGGTGTTTTTCCAGAAGAAACGAAATTAGGCCAACGCTTTGTTGTGGACGTTATTTTAGAAGTAGATTTAAAAGAAGCAGGAAAAACGGATGATTTAACGAAAACCATTAATTATGCAGAGGTTTACGCAATAGTTAAAGCTGCTGTTGAAGGACCTCCTTTTAAACTAGTCGAGGCTTTAGCGGAAAAAATAGCGGAAAACACACTCAATCGTTTTTCTCAAGTTCTTAATTGTACGGTAAAGTTAATAAAACCTAATCCGCCTATTGCAGGCCATTATCATTCTGTAGCCGTTGAAATTATAAGAGGGCAAAATGGATAAACTAAAAACTGCCTATATAGCTCTAGGGTCAAATATCGGAGACCGTCAATCTTTTTTAAATTTTGGTCTTAAAAGCTTAGAAGATGATGTAAATATATCCATTTTGAGTTACTCGTCGATCTATGAAACGAGCCCTATTGGTTATGTAGACCAAGCGGACTTTTTAAACATGGTTGTTGAAATAAAGACATCATACGACCCGTTACCATTATTGCACTGTACACAAACGATTCAAAATGATGCGGGGAGAAAAACCGGTATTCGTTGGGGACCAAGAACATTAGACCTTGACATTTTGTTATATAATCAAGAAAATATTGAAATGGAGCAACTAATTATACCGCATCCAAGGATGTATGAAAGGTCGTTTGTCGTTGTTCCATTAAAAGAGATTAATCCGAGTCTTTATTTTCCGTCTATTGAAAAGTCGATAGAACAAGTGTATAAAGAACTATGTGATAAAGAAGGTGTTCGAATATGGAAGAAGCGATTTGGGGAAGACGAATAAGGGCATTTCGAAAGCTCAAAGGTTTTACTCAAGAACAACTAGCGATGAAGTTGGGAGTTTCAGTTTCGGTGTTAGGGGAAATTGAGCGGGGGAATCGAGTGCCTTCAGAAGAACTTATTGGTCAAATTTCTGTCGTACTAAACGTTAGAAAAGAAGATTTAACGTCAATAAATTAATGGATATAGATAGGGGGGATATCGGTGTTAAAAATTGGCGATATTACTATGAATAATCCGGTTGTTTTAGCGCCTATGGCAGGCGTTTGTAATCCTGCCTTTCGATTGATCGCTAAAGAGTTTGGGGCGGGCCTTGTTTGTGCAGAAATGGTAAGTGACAAGGCGATTTTATATAAAAATCAGAAGTCATTACAAATGTTATATGTTGACGATAGAGAAAAGCCGTTAAGTTTACAAATTTTCGGTGGCGATAAAAAGACATTGGTGGAAGCGGCTAAAGTCGTAGACGAACAAACTAATGCCGATATTATTGATATAAATATGGGGTGTCCTGTCCCGAAAATAACCAAATGTGATGCTGGTGCGAAATGGCTTCTTGATCCTAATAAAATTTACGAGATGGTAGCAGCGGTTGTGGATGTAGTGAATAAGCCGGTCACGGTAAAGATGAGAATGGGCTGGGATGAAGAACATATCTATGCTGTTGAAAATGCTCAAGCAGTTGAGCGAGCTGGTGGTAAAGGGGTCGCTGTCCACGGTCGGACAAGAGTTCAAATGTATGAAGGAACTGCTGATTGGGACATCATTAGACAAGTTAAGGAAGCTGTGAATATTCCGGTCATTGGCAATGGTGATGTAAAAACTCCTCAAGATGCAATGCGGTTATTAGAAACGACGAAAGCTGATGGTGTTATGATTGGTAGAGCAGCTTTAGGAAATCCGTGGATGTTGTATCGTACGGTTCAATTTTTAGAAACAGGTGAACTTGCTCCTGAACCGACACCTCGGGAAAAAATTGACGTGTGCATGCTCCATTTAGACCGCCTAATTGCTCTGAAAGGTGAGAAAGTAGCAATTAGAGAAATGAGGAAACATGTCGCTTGGTATATTAAAGGAATGCGTGGTGCATCTAAAGTAAAAGACCAAATTAATCAGTTTGAATCAAAAGAAGTGATTAAAGATACTTTGTACGACTTTATAGAAGAAATTGAAGCTAGACAAGACGCGGAATCGGTAGTCCGTTAATTTGACAATGAACCGTATGTAACCTATAATACGTCTGAGATTAGTAACTGCCAGCAAGCTGCTGGCAGTTTTCTTCATACATTAAGAGAGTTGAACTTTGCTAAAGAATTAAAGTCAAATTAAGGGTCTTTACTTGCGATATTTTTGCTTGCCGATATTTCTTCATAAGATAAAAAACTAGAAATATTATAGAGAGGTCTTTAAATGGTTATACAAAATAATATCTTATACATATATGCAATAGCTATTCGTGGAAAAATATAATTAAAATTTAGGAGATGAGAAGGATGACAAACGAATTAGAATTAAATGACCAGTTGCTCGTGAGGAGAGAAAAGTTAAAAAAATTAATGGATGATGGTCTAGATCCTTTTGGGAAACGTTTTGAACGTACGTATACAGCTGAGACGATGGAAGCCGAGTTCGGAGAATTGACGAAAGAACAGCTGGAGGAAGAGACCGTTGAAGTGACTATCGCCGGTCGTATTATGACTAAGCGTGGCAAAGGTAAAGCTGGTTTTGCACATTTACAAGATTTATCAGGACAAGTTCAAATCTACGTTCGTAAAGATGCAGTCGGTGACGAGCAATATGAAGTTTTTAATACGATTGATATTGGAGATATCGTAGGAGTAACGGGTGTTGCTTTTAAAACAAAAGTAGGGGAACTTTCTGTAAAGGTTAAAGATTTTCAACTACTCACAAAGTCACTTCGACCTTTACCGGATAAATTCCACGGTTTAAAAGATGTAGAACAACGCTATCGCCAACGTTATGTCGATTTAATTATGAATCCAGAAGTGAGAAATACGTTTGTTACTAGAAGTAAAATTCTTAAATCTATGCGTAATTATTTAGATAATAACGGCTACTTAGAAGTTGAAACGCCAATGATGCATTCAATTGCTGGTGGAGCTTCTGCTAAACCATTTATTACACATCACAATGCTTTAGATATGCAGTTATATATGCGTATTGCGATTGAGTTACATCTTAAGCGTCTTATTGTTGGTGGTTTAGAAAAAGTTTATGAAATTGGACGAGTGTTTAGAAATGAAGGTGTCTCAACAAGACATAACCCTGAATTTACGATGATTGAACTGTACGAAGCATATGCTGATTACAAAGATATCATGTCGCTAACAGAAAACTTAGTAGCTCATATTGCTGAAGAGGTTTTAGGATCAACGACCGTTCAATATGGAGACTATGAAGTTAACTTAAAGCCTGAGTGGAAAAGGCTTCATATGGTAGATGCGATTAAGGAGTATGCAGGAGTTGATTTCTGGAGCGAAATGTCGGACGAGGAAGCTCGTGCGATTGCTAAAGAGCACAATGTTCCAGTGAAAGAAACGATGAGTTACGGTCATGTCGTTAATGAGTTCTTTGAGCACTTTGTTGAAGAAAAATTAATTCAACCAACTTTCATTTACGGACATCCAGTAGCGATTTCACCATTAGCTAAGAAAAACCCAGAAGATGAAAGATTTACGGATCGTTTTGAATTGTTTATTGTAGGTAGAGAGCACGCTAATGCCTTTACTGAATTGAATGATCCAATCGACCAACGTGAGCGCTTTGAAGCACAACTAGTAGAACGGGCTCAAGGAGACGATGAAGCTCATATGATGGACGATGACTTTGTAGAATCTTTAGAATATGGAATGCCGCCAACAGGTGGTTTAGGGATTGGAATTGATCGTTTAGTTATGTTATTAACTAACTCACCGTCAATCAGGGACGTATTATTATTCCCACAAATGAGACATAAAGAAGAAATTTAACTGATTGGATAAATGAAGATGCAATCTTGATTTAAAAGGCTATCCTAATTAATATTGTTTGTTCACCTAAATTTTAATGTACTGCTGGGTTTAAATGCGTACATTTGGACGTGTTTTGTAGTAAGCGTCTAAACGCTGGTGAGGATACTTTATTATTGGGTAGCCTTTTTTCTATGGGGAAAGAAAGTTGATTGACTTTCATGAACAAGCCTCTTATATCGCCAGAGATGATAACACAGAGAAAGAAGTTGACCGACTAGTCATACTAAATGGAGGCGGTAAAGAGCTTTAAATTAGGGGTTTAATTAAAAATGCGAAGGGTAATAGCCTAATTAGTCAGTAAGTAGTAATGCCTTTCTAGAAAAGTACCCTATAGAAAAGTACTCTAATAAGTTTGCTCGCTATTGATATAATAATGATTAGATTACATCGATAAAAACCATAATAATAGAGCAGTGGAATAGTGTTGACTTTG
>SKSA01000304.1 GCA_007118195.1 Anaerobacillus sp.
ACCATTGTTTATGCTGTTGTGTTTTTCCTGTTAGGCTATTTATTATTTGCGACATTAGCTGCCTCGTTAGGTTCTCTTGTCAGCCGTATCGAAGATGTCAACCAAGTAATTACACCATTAAATTTATTAGTTATTTTAGCATTTTTAATTTCAATGTTCGGATTGCAAAACCCTGAATCTGTTTTTATTACGGTCACCTCTTATATACCGTTTTTCACACCGATGATTATGTTCTTAAGAGTCGGCATGCTCGCCCTACCGTTGTGGGAAATTGTATTGGGGATTATTATTTTAGTTGGAACGATCATCTTCTTTGCAATCATTGGCGCGAGAATATATCGTGGTGGGGTGCTCCTATACGGGAAATCCTCCTCGTTTAAGGACATAAAAAAAGCGTTGATTTTATCGAAAAAAGAGTAACTATGTTTCATTGCTTGGCACCGTCGCTTTCGCCAATTAGTATTGCCTTTAGCAGCACTGACTGCACTTACATTATTACCATATTATTAAAAAAAGTTAGCCACTGATTTTAAAGATCACCGAAATACTCTTATTATTGGTGATCTTTTTTTGTTGGTTAGTTGGTAGAAAGTTGGAAAGGAGTCACTAGACTCTGGATGTCCCGAAAACCAACAACTCAAAACTCAAAACTCAAAACTCAAAACTCAAAACTCAAAACTCAAAACTCTTAATTATACAGAACGAATGTTTTGTCTAAAATGTTATAATAAAAGAACAATTTTTAAGGAGTTTGAAATGAGGGAGAAACATGAAAAAAATTCGCTTTATCCATGGAGCCGATTTGCATTTAGATAGTCCATTTCAAGGCTTAAAGCATTTACCAGAACAATTATATAGCCGTATAAGTGAAAGTACGTTCAGTGCGCTTCAAAAGCTTGTTTGTCATGCGATCAATTATGAAGTTGATTTCGTTATTTTAGCGGGCGATCTTTTTGACGGTGAGAACCGAAGTTTAAAAGCCCAATCGAGATTAAAAAAAGCGCTGGAACAGTTAAATGAGCACCGGATTGCATGCTACATTATCCACGGAAATCATGATCATTTAAAAGGAAATTGGGTCGAACTTTCATGGCCAGAAAATGTATTTTTCTTTAAAGATTCTGTTGATTGTTATGAGTTTAAAAAAGATGAGTTGTCTGTTCACATTTATGGTTATAGTTATCCAGAAAAAAGTGTGAAAGAAAATATCTCTTTAAAATATGAAAAGACGGGTAACGCCCATTTTCATATCGGCATACTCCACGGAACTGCCGAAGGTCAAGTGGAACACGATTTGTATGCACCTTTTTCCGTGAAACAGTTAATAGAAAAAGACTTTGATTATTGGGCGCTAGGCCACATTCATAAAAGGCAAATACTTCATAACGATCCGTACGTTTGTTATTCAGGGAATATTCAAGGCAGACATAAGAAGGAACAAGGGGAGAAAGGCGTTTTACTAGTAGAACTCGATGATACGAAACGATCAACGATCAACTTTTTACCTACTGCCGAAATTTATTGGGAAGAAGCTACGGTTTCAATCGATGGACTCAATGAAGTAGATGAACTTAAAAATCGCTGTGAAGCACTTCTAGACGAACTCAAAAAATGTGACTACGGGTTATTTGTTATTTTACGCTTTACTGGTAGTGGTCCGTTGCACCATTATTTGGTAGATGAAGTAGACGAACTTGTTGATGTTTTAAATATTGGGCAAGAAGAAAAAGTGAATTTTACGTTTATCGTCGATAAAAGCATAGAAACGCTTGGTGAATGGGATCGTGACGAGTTAAAGAAAGAGCAGCATTTGTTAAGTGACATTGTTACTGTCGTTGATCGTTTAAATGAAGAAGATAGTCCGTTAAATGACATGTTATCAGAAGCTTACGCGAACGCGAAACTCCGTAGTTACCTCAACGCTTTTAATGATGATGAGCAAAAACAATTATTAAAAGAAGCAGAGGACTATGTTTTAGCAACGTTATTAAAAGAAAGGGACGAATGAGATGAAAATAACGAAATTACATATATACGGTTTTGGTCGTTTTCAAGATTATCAAATCAAATTGTCCGATGAGCCAATTCATATTTTTTTAGGTGAAAATGAGGCAGGGAAATCGACCGTTATGGCATTTATTCGTTGTATTTTATTCGGTTTCCCAACGAGGGTGCAAAGTGAATTACGTTATGAACCTAGGCTGGGTGGACGTTACGGAGGTAGTATCACGATTGAGACGGATTATTTTGGGGAAGTGACCATCGAGCGAGTGAGTGGAAAAGCTACTGGTGATGTTAAAGTATATTTTAATGATGGTACGATCGGTAGCGAAGCAGAACTCAAGCTCGTTTTAGGAGAAATAGATCGAACAATTTTTACAGGAATATACTCATTTGGGGTAACAGATTTACAAACAATTGAGCAGTTAAATTCTGAGGAACTAAATCAATTTATGTACGGTGTCGGAATATCAGGTAGAAATAGTCTTTTAGAAATCGAGAAAAAAACAGAAAAAACAATCCACTCTCTTTATAAGCCTACAGGAAGAAAACCAGTGATTAATAAACGATTGAACAAAGTGGCTGATCTAGAAGAAAAGCTAAATTTGTGGAGGAATAAACTGAATGAGCACGAGCAGTTAGTTAAACAACGAGAAGTTATAACAGAAAAGATTGAAAAGTTAATCGAGGAAAAAAGGTTATTAAATCAATCGTTCCGTTATTATGAGAAGCTACAATCGATTGCTCCAGTAGTGCTTGAAAAAAGAATGTATGAAAATAGGTTACTTCAATTACCTTCTTACGAACCATTTCCTGAAGATGGTATTGAACGGTTTGAAAAGCTCCAAGACAGTCTCGTTTTAGTTGAAGCTGAATTAACCGATCTTGAAGAAAAGCTTACACAGATTACGAATGATATAAAAAGTCTTAATGTTCCTGAAAACCTAGTTCAGCTAGAAGAAGCAGTAGCGGATGTCAGAGAGACAGGAAAGGTGTATGAAAGTAAACGAGAAGAAACCGGTTTATTGCAACAACAAATTCAATATGAAGAAGAAGAATATCAACTGTTGAAAGAAAAAGTAGGATTAGACGGTGGCGACGAGGCGAGTTGTGAAACGAGCTTTCTAGCAGAGCAACAGTTAAATAAGCTTTGTGAGGATGAAGCCTCATGTAAACAGCAAGAACAAATCCTACATGCCCAGTTCCAACAAGCTAAAGCTGTGCTTGATGAAAAAGAGCTACAGATTAAAAAGATTCAATCAAAGCGATTAAGTGATGAAGAAAGATGTAAATTAGAAAAAAAAGTTTCAGCAAGGAAAACAGAAGCAGAGCTCGAACAACATTTGCGGTTAATAGATGAAACGATTGATCAACTGACGAGCCAATTGAACTTAATAACACCTTCAAAAAAAAGTCGCCATCATTTTATTTTTACGATCAGTAGTTTAGTCATTTTGATTGGAGCCCTATTCCTTTTCTTTAGTGACCAGCTCTATTTAGCGTTAGCATCATTTGTTATTGCGATGATCATATTTTTGGGTTCGAAACTACAGCAGAAAGACCCTTATCATAAAATTTTTGAAGACTTAAATACTCAAAAAGAAAAGCAAATGGAAACGAGACAGATGATTATCGAGGAACTTGAGACTAATCATCAACAACCACATGAACAAATCGATGAAACTTTAAAAAAAGATGATCAACTTCGAGATGAGTTGTTTTTTAAGGAACTAAATGTAAAAGAAGCAAAACAAAACTATGAGTCCGTTTGTAAACAATTAGATCAAGCGGAGGCACTACAAGGAGAAATCCAAGGAAAATTAACGGTTTGGGCGACGGATCATCGGTACCCGTTACATTTAAGTGCTACTGATTATAAAAAAATATTTGTCCTAGTCGAACAGTTAAAGGATAAGCACCGCAAGCTTACTTATTTAAAAAATAAACGAACGACGCTTGAAAGTGAAATGAAAGAGTTCGAGATGAAAGTAAGTACACTATGTAATACTTTATCCTTAGAATATAATGTTAAAAACCATTTGCAAGCGATCGAAAAGCTAACACAGGTATTAAAGGAAGAAAAAGAAGTAGAGCGTAAGTACGAAAAGCTAGTTCATCAAGAAAATGAAATTCAAGAAAAACGTAAAACATTACAAACGAAGCAGCATCATTTTAAGAGTGAAATTAAAAAGCTATTTACTATTGCTCAATTAAATTCTGAAGAAAGCTTTCGTCAAAAAGGTAAAGCTTGGAAAGAAAGTTTGGAAATCAACGAACGTCTTCGAGTGTTAAAAAGTCAAATTGCGCCGCTTGTTCATAATGATGAAGAGCTTACCATACTAGAAAGAGATGTTTTAAACAAAAGAGAGGAGTTAGAAGAAACGATTGGACAGTTAGAAAAGAGAATTAGTTCGTATTGGGAAGAAGAAAAAAAATTACACGAACGTTTAGCTGAGGTTAAGTTAAAAATTAAAGAAATAGAAGATGGTAGCAGTTATTCCGAAGCTTTACATAATTTTGAAAATGAAAAGGGTATTCTAAAAGAAGAGGTAAGAAAATGGGCTTTCCATCGTACCGTCCAACTTTTAATTGAAAAAGCAAAAGCGGTGTATGAAAAAGAAAGACAACCTTTAGTTATACAAGAGGCAACGAAATTGTTTTCGTATATGACGAATAAACAATACAATCAGCTTTTTGCACCTGTTGGTGAACAAAGACTTTTCGTCAAGCGACATGATGGATTAAGGTTTGAGCCAAGTGAGTTAAGTCAAGGAACGCGTGAACAACTGTATTTAGCGCTTCGCTGGGCGTTAGCAACTGTTCATTCAAAGGAAACGGCATTTCCGATTTTTATTGATGATATTTTTGTGAATTTCGATGAGAAAAGACGTTCACAAGCCATTCATTTGCTCAATGAAATGGCTAAAAAACATCAAGTCATCTTTTTCACTTGTCATCCATTGATCGCCTCAGAAATAGCAACTGAACATTATAAATTGTAATTTTAAACAATCTCCTATAAACTTTGACGGAGGTAGACCGTTAAAGGAGCGAATCAAACGTTTTGTGAGACAAGTCAAATTTTCGATATAAAAGCTTTTCATGTGAGCAAAGAACTGATAAAATCAGTTTGAACAGTTTTTACTGAACTATTTCAATTATTTTTTTAGACTGTTTCGTACGAGGAGTAACTGCGAAAAGCAATGCTCTTTAAAAAAAGAGCTATATTAAAAGAAGTTGATGAAATAGAAGCAATACAGTTTAACTAAGTTGGAGGTTATCCGGTTGGTAAATGATAAGCAAGAAACATCAATGCATGATGAAAAAGAATGGGCAAAGTATGAAGAAACAAAAGAGCAATTTATTCAAAGTATTGCAAAAAATATGAATTTATATGGGATTACACCCTCAATTGGTCGATTATACGGAGCTCTTTACTTTTCGGATGAGCCGATGACTCTAGACGATATGAGAGAAGCTCTTGGCATGAGCAAAACTAGTATGAGTACTGGTGTTAGAACTTTGCAAGATATGAAAATGGTTGAGCCGGTATTTAAGCGGGGAGTACGAAAGGATTTATATCGTACAGAAGAAGATTGGTACAAATCGTTTTCGGCATTATTTTCTCGCACATGGAAAAAGGCTACTGAAACAAATATAGAGGAAATGGTTGAGGCTAAAGAAGAGTTAGAAAAGCTGTATGAACGAACAGATGATACGCTTTTAAAGGAAAGGATTAATGAGGATTTTCATAGGCTTGATTATGCAAAGGACTATTATGAGTGGCTACTCCGTTTCGTTCAAGTTGTAGAAACTGGGGAAATTTTCAAGATGATCCCAAAAACAAAGCCGAAATCATAAATCCTACTGACAAAAAGGTAGGATTTTTTTTATTTTTCGATAAAATAGAAGTAAGGGCATTTACATTATGATTATAAAGGATGAGATAAAATGGAGAAATATATTATTAATTTAGTGGAGGATGAAAAAAACTTAGCTGAAATCATAAAGGCTTATATGAGCAGGGAAGGCTGGGAGGTCCATCATTTTCCGGATGGACAAGACGCGTACGAGGCGATTAACAACGCAACTCCACATTTATGGGTTTTAGATATCATGCTGCCAAATATGGATGGTTATCAACTTTTAAAAGCGATTAAAACGAAGCATGACACACCAGTTATTTTTATATCTGCGAGAGACAAAGATTTAGATCGAGTATTAGGTTTGGAATTAGGAAGCGATGATTATTTAGCAAAGCCGTTTTTACCTGAGGAATTAATTATCCGTGTCAAAAGAATTTTATCAAGGGCGTATAGTACCTCAACACAAGAAGAAGAAAAACGAGTGGAAGTAAACGGCTACTTTATTGATGCAAAGACGAGGAATATTTATGACGGCAATGAAATATTAGAAATGACGACGAAAGAGTTAGATTTAATTATTTTACTGACATCTAAGATTGGTAAGGCATTTTCGCGAGAAGAAATTATTGACTACGTCTGGGGTTCCGATTATTACGGCTCTGAGCGTGCGGTAGACGACGTTGTTCGCAGAATTCGAAAAAAATTACCACGTCTTCATGTCGAAACACTTTACGGTTTTGGGTATAGGGTCTTATCTTCATGAAAAAAGTAAATTTAACACAAAGGATTTGGTTATCCTTTATTTTATTAATTTTATTAGTGGGGCTATTGCTTGTCGTTATTTATCCAATCTCCTTAAAAACAACGCTAACACAAGAGACGTATCGAATTATTGAAAAAGAGCAAGATCGTTATTCTGGACCTTATGAAGCACCTTTTGATCCGACAGAAACTGAAATGGATTTTATTGAACGTCGCAATGTCGAACGGTCTGTCGGACATTTGTTTATCGTTAATCAGTATGGAAAGCTCCAGGGAGATCATGTTCCTAGTGAAATTGTAAACGAAATGAGAGATCGAGCTTCGAAACAAATGACAGACCGTGGCAGATATGAACTGACTTATGGTGGTTCGACCTTATTTTATGTTATTTTAAAGCTCGATACGATGGTTGGAGAAGCACATCAAATTTCGTTTATGTGGGATTCTTATCGTGACCAAATGGTGAAACAGCTATGGGAACGGCTGCTTTATATTTTAATTTCAGCGAGTCTTTTAAGTCTTATCCCAGCCTTCTGGCTAAAAAATTATTTACGACAGCCATTAACACTTTTAGGGAATCACATTGAACAAATATCTAATCGGAATTGGCAGGATCCTTTTGAATGGAGTGGGGATCAAGATTTTGAAAAGCTATCATTCCAATTTGAACACATGCGTCAAAACTTAATCAATTATGATAAAGCTCAAAAAACATTTATCCAACATGCTTCTCATGAATTGAAAACTCCGATTATGGTGGTAAAAAGTTACGCCAAATCTGTAAAAGATGGAGTTTTTCCTCAAGAAAATCTTGAGCAGGCCATGGATGTCATTATTGAGGAATCAAACCGTATGGAAAAAAGAGTGAAAGATATGCTTTATTTTACAAAGCTTGATTCAATTAAAGAAGAGATTGTCCATCGTGAAGATATTGTATTCGGTTCGATTGCCTATCAATTAGAAGAACGCTACAGGTTACAACGAAACGATCTCATTTTTGTTGTAGAAGGTGCTCAAGTGAAATTTATTGGTGATCGTGAGCAAGTCCAAATTTTATTAGAAAATTTAGTTGAAAATGCACTGCGTTATGCACAGTCAACGATTTTGATAAAAGCCGATGTTGACAAAAGCAAAGAGGCTGTAGTATTAACGGTAAAAAATGATGGTGAACATATTCCGAGTAAAGAATTAAGTCATATATTTACTCCTTTTCGAAAAGGAAACAAAGGACAGTTTGGCCTTGGACTAGCAATTGTAAAAAGAATTGCTGAACTTCATGGTGGCTATCCAACAGTGAAAAATGATGATGAGGGAGTAAGCTTTAAAATCTACCTTCCATTATAGAAAATTTCATAAAGGGCTGGAGGTGTGACGATGCGAAAAGGGATCGTTCATTATAATACAGGTGAAAAGATAGATGGATATTTATTAATTAAAGCTGCTAATAAAGGGTTAGCGAGTAACGGTAAGCCGTTTTTAACTTTACAATTAGGCGACAATACCGGAGATATCGAAGCTAAACTGTGGGGTTGCAATCCAGAAGATGAAACTACTTTTGTTGGTAGTGTGATCGTTCATGTAACTGGCGATATTCATGAGTACCGTGGTAAACCTCAACTAAAGATTAAAGGTATTCGTCCGACAACAGCTATGGATCATGTGAAGCTAGCAGATTTTCTTCAATGTGCACCTTTGGACCCAGAGGAAATGCTCGCTAAAATCACACAGTATATTTTTGAAATGAAAAATGCGAACATCCAACGAATTACCCGTCACTTACTAAAAAAACATCGAGAAGCATTTATTGAAGTTCCAGCAGCGACGAAAAATCATCATGAATTCGTTTCGGGCTTAGCTTATCATGTTGTTTCTATGCTAGATTTAGCAAAAGCAATTGCTCAATTATATCCTTCATTAGATACCGATCTCCTATACTCAGGGGTCATTTTACACGATTTAGGAAAAGTCATTGAATTGTCCGGTCCTGTTGCAACGACATATACTCTTGAAGGAAAGCTTATTGGTCACATATCAATTATGGTCAATGAAATCGGCCTAGTAGCAAAAGAATTAGGAATTGATAGTGAAGAAGTCATGCTTTTACAACATCTTGTATTGAGTCACCACTCTAAAGGAGAGTGGGGGAGCCCAAAAGCTCCATTGATCCGTGAAGCAGAAATATTGCATATGATCGATAATGTTGATGCAAAAATGAATATGCTAGATCGTGCCTTAGAAAGAGTGAAACCTGGGGAGTTTAGCGAGAAAATTTACGCCATGGACAACCGTAGTTTCTATAAACCTAGCTTTCATGAGTAAATTGTAATAATAATTTACAATATAAAATGTAAAATTTACAATTGTGTTAGTAGAGCTTTGGAGCAACTATAGTAATTTGTAATTTAAAATTTACAATTAATTAGTAATGCTGCGAAGCTTTCACACTAATTTTTAATTCTAAATTATGAATTGTACATTAAAATGGTATATCTATTAATAGAGAAGAATAGACTACTAGTAACAATCTATTAATAGAGGTGATTTAGATGAATTCAGTAAAGCTTGTCGGCGCACTA
>SKSA01000025.1 GCA_007118195.1 Anaerobacillus sp.
AGCAGAAGCAAGAAGGGTTTAGCTATATAGGGTTAAATGTTCCAGTAGGTAGGCTCAACTCTGGAGAATTAATCGAACTTGCTCGGGTTGCCAAAAAATATGGAAATGGGGAACTGAGGACGTGTACAACCCAAAATATCATTATTCCTAATGTCCGTAGTGAGAAAATTAAGGAGATGTTAGAAGAAGAAATTTTAAAAACGTTTTCCCCGCATCCGAAAAGTTTCATTGGGTACGCGGTTTCGTGTACAGGAAGTGAATATTGTAATTTTGCTTTAGTCGAGACAAAAACAAGAATAAAGGAAATTACAGCATATTTAGATGAACAAATTGAATTGGACGTACCAGTTCGAATGAATGCAGTAGGCTGTCCGAGCTCATGTGGTCAAAGGCATATCGCAGATATCGGCCTTCAAGGTAGTAAACTGAAAACGAAAGATTCTGGTATGGTCGAATCTTTTGAATTATACGTCGGTGGAACACTTGATCGAGACGAAGCTTGTTTTAATCAAAAACTAGCAGGTAGAATACCTGTAACTGATGTTCAAGAAGTTTTGAAAGAGTTGTTGCTTTTCTTTAAAGAAGAGAAAAAAATAGGCGAAAACTTTTATCATTTCGTACAAAGAGTTGGTGTTGAAACTTTACAAGAAAAGCTTGACGAGGCTTTATTTGCCGTTAAATAACGTTAACATAGTATAAGGATGCTCTTCTTCAGTTTTAAGAACTGTTGAGAGCATCCTTATACTTTTTCATTGACTTTCACGGAGAACAGTCTTAAAATATCAATTAATCATATAAAAAAACTAGGGATTAAAATACTTACATATTCTCATACGTAAAGGGGGAGTAGAGGTGGTTAATAAATTAGAAAAAGAGCACGAACAAGTTTTTTTAAAACTACAGGAAATGTTAAAAGATATTAAGTTCGGTTCCATTACATTAGTTGTTCAAGATGGGAAAGTGATTCAAATAGAAAAAAATGAGAAACACCGTTTGAAGTAGCTCGATTGGACAATGAAATGTTAAAATAAAGACTTCAATTTTAAATTTAGGAGGCATACGATGGCATACGAAAAAACATGGGCAAATGACGGAACAAAACTAAGTAAAGAAGAACTTCATAAGCTTGAAAAAGATGGGTTAGATATTTTAAATGATATTGATCATTATGCAAAAGAAGGATTTGCATCTATTCCTCAAGAATTATGGGGACATTTTAAATGGGCTGGCCTTTACTTACAGAAGCCAAAAGAGGCAGGCTACTTCATGATGCGTGTCAATATACCAACAGGAATTATTACGAATGAACAAGCAATAACATTAGCAAATATCGGTAAAGATTACGGACGTGATGTGATTGATATTACGACACGTCAAGCCATTCAATATCATTGGCTAACCATTGAGCAATTACCTGATATTTATCGACGCTTAAATGAAGTCGGTTTATCTTCTGTAGGTGCTTGTGGGGACATTCCGAGAACGATTATCGGAAATCCATTAGCTGGTATTGACCGAAATGAGCTCTATGATACTCGTGAAATTGTCAATGATGTTTATCGTTTTTTCCAAAGGAATGAAGATTTTTCAAACTTACCACGAAAATTTAAAATGTCGATTTCGTCCAATGTTCATAATGCAGGTCATGATCTCATTAACTGCTTAGCATTTACTCCTGCAACAAAGGAAGTTGATGGTGAAACGGTTGTAGGATTCCACGTGAAAGTCGGTGGAGGGTTGTCTTCTAAGCCGTACTTAGCTGAAGAATTAGATGTTTTTATACGTCCTGAAGAAGTGAAAAACGTGGCGATCGCGATTACGTCCATTTATCGCGACTATGGTTACCGTGAAAAACGTCATCGTGCTCGTTTGAAGTTTTTAATGGCGGATTGGGGTGCTGAGAAGTTCCGTGAAAAGCTAGTTGAAGTATATGGAAAAGAGTTACCTACTAAAGGTGAAGATAAAGTTGAGAATTGGAACGCCGGTTATTTTTACGGAGTTCACAGGCAGAAGCAAGAGGGACTTAGCTATGCTGGTTTTAACGTCCCTGTCGGAAGGATGAATTCAGAGCAACTTCTAGCTTTAGCCGATATAGCGAAAACATATGGGAATGGTGAAATTAGAACGTGTAACTCGCAAAACATTGTTATTCCGAATGTTCCAGATGGAAAAATGGCCGATTTATTAGCTGAACCAGTTTTTGGAAAAATCACGATCAAGCCGAAAAGTTTTATCGGGTATTCAGTTGCATGTACAGGGATCGAGTACTGTAACTTAGCGTTAGTTGAAACAAAAGAAACAACGAAGCAGCTTGCTGAATATTTAGATGAACAAATTGAATTAGATGTGCCAGTAAGAATCCATATGGTAGGCTGCCCGAACTCATGTGGACAGCGACAAATTGCTGATGTTGGTCTTCAAGGAGTTTTAATGAAAACGAAGGAAAAAGGAATGATCGAAGCATTTGAAGTTTACGTCGGTGGTACGCTTGAGAAGGAGAAAGCTACATTCAATCAAAAATTAAAAGGGCGTATAGCATCTGATCACTTACCTGAAGTTTTAAAACAACTGTTCACGTTCTTTAAACAAGAAAAGGCGCCAGAGGAAAACTTCTACGATTTCGTTCAACGTGTAGGGATTGACGTGTTACAAGCTGAGTTAGATAAAATCCTCGCGGGAGAATAAAAAGATGAAACTATATCATTTTACTGTGTTAGTAGACAACAAAGAACTACCAGTAATCGTAGCAGCAGAGAATGATGAACAAGCTTTTAAACGAGCAGAAATCGAAGTAGAGAAAAGTTTTTTGAAGTTTCCTGAAATTAAAGAGGTAGTTCTATTAGAGCGAAAAAAGATTACAAGTGGTGGCACAGCTTTTGTTATACGTTAAGTAGAAAAACTAAGGTATGTTTAGTGAAGATTATGAAGCTGAAGTATAAGAGAGTTAAGGGAGGTGACAGGGAATGTCTAAAAAAGGAATGGTGTATTTAGTAGGGGCAGGGCCTGGAGACCAAAGGCTTATTACTGTAAAAGGACTCGAAGCACTAAAACAAGCAGAAGTCGTTTTATATGATCGTTTAGTCAATCCAATTTTATTACAAGAAACGAGTGATCATGCTGAATTGATTTATTGTGGGAAACTACCAGACCGTCATATTTTAAGGCAAGAAGCGATCAATGAATTGCTAGTTGAAAAAGCAAAATTAGGGAAGGTAGTTGTTCGTCTAAAAGGTGGTGACCCTGGTGTTTTCGGGCGAGTAGGAGAAGAAGCTGAAGCATTGAAAAAAGAGGACATCAGTTATGAAATTGTTCCAGGAATCACTTCAGGTATAGCAGCGGCTAGTTATGCAGGAATTCCTGTCACTCACCGAGAATATGGAACGAGCTTTACAGTTGTGACTGGCCATGATAAATCGGTTGATGGGAAGCCTTTAATTAATTGGCAGGCGCTAGCTAACGGAATAGATACGATTGCCTTTTATATGGGGATTAAAAACCTTCCTTACATTTGTGAACAGTTAACTTCTAATGGTCGATCTCCTGAAACGAAAGTTGCTGTTATTCAATGGGGAACCACGGGAAAACAAAAGGTTGTGGAGGGTTCACTAAGATCAATTGAAAGTGAAGTAGCAAAACAACAAATTAGTAACCCAGCAATAACTCTTGTTGGAAACATCGTTTCTCTTCGTGAACAATTACAATGGTTCGAAGATAAATTATTGTTCGGTAAAAAAATCCTTTTTCCTGAAAGCAAAGCAAGTCAAAGGGAAACGCTTTTAAATCACGGGGCAGAAGTGCTTGAATATCCGAAGTTAGTCGTTCAACCTGAACTAGGAAAACAAGCATATGTAGAAAAGCTTAAAACTCTACGAAATTACGATGAGATTTTCTTCTGTTCAAAAGAAAGTGTTCAGTTGTTTTTTGATAGTTTAATCAGTAACGGGATTGATATTCGCTTTCTAACCGCGAAACTTTTCGGTAAGAATGTCGAGGTGATTGAGGCGCTAAAAAATAAAGGTTTATTCACTGAGCAAACATCGGTGACTTCGTTAAGCAGTAGGAGTTTAATGGTCGGGTCTCAAGAGGAAATTAACAACGATAAAAATAGTTGTCATTATTTAATCACTCATGACTTTAAAACGAGTCCATCAGCTTCAGTTGCTTTTCATCGAGTCATTGAAGAAGGCGGCTTTAATACAGTTATTTTCTCATCGCCACGATCAGTTAAAAATTTCATCATAAATGCGAAACTAGATGGTCACGATCCATATGAAATTATTCGTAACTGCCATGTAATTTGTTCTGGTGAGGATACATTACTTGAGGCAAAGCAAAGTAAGATAGCGGTTGATATTTATTCGGTTGACCTAAATCTTGAAAATATTGAACAACTATGGATGCGAGAAGAAAAAGTCATCTTATGAGGTGGTTAGACAATGAAGGCGGTTCTTTTAGTCGGTCACGGTAGTCGTAAAATGGCGTCGAATGATCAATTTATACAATTTGCTAATATGGTCGGTCAACAATGCGATTCAGCGTTGTTTCGCTACGCTTTTTTGGAGTTAGCGACACCTTCGATCCTCGACGAAATAAAGATTTGCGTTGAGGAAGGTGCGAAAAAAATCACTGTTTTTCCGCTACTTCTTTTGTCAGCAGGTCATGCGAAATATGATATACCTAATGAACTAGCAAAAGCAAAACAGTTGTATCCAAACATTACGTTTCAATTAGAAAATCCTTTAGGGATGCAAGAAACGCTTTTAAGTATTTTAGAACAAAGACTCGTAGAGAAACAGTATCAAAGGGATAACAATTCGCTTATTGTTTTTGTCGGCAGGGGTAGTTATGAAAAAGAAGCAATTGCTGAATTTACGATGATTAGTGATCATCTTAGCCAAAGGCTTCGCCCTTCAAATGTCCAGTGTTGCTTTTTAGTTGGTGGTGAAACCTCATTTGAAGATGCGATAAACTGTGCCAAAAAATCTCATTACGAACGTATCTATGTGTTACCATATTTACTATTTAATGGTATCTTACTAAAAAAAATTCACCAATCTGTAAATTCTATCAATGATGAGCGCTTTAATGTTAGTGAGCCTATTGGTTCAGATAAAAAAATAACTAAGTTAGTATCACAATTAGTTAATCAAGCATTATAATTGAATAAATATAATCAGAAGAGGCTGTTCCGTAGCAAAGTGTCAGTCACCTCTAATACTAGAAATAGATCGTGTGCAAACATACACTTCTATAAAATAGTATTCCATAAGAGGTGAACAGAAACTTATGGAGCAGTTTCTTTTTTTGGGGTACTATTTCCGAGTTTTCATCATATGATCTAATGGTGTAAAAAAATGGGAAAAGGGAGGAACGACTTCATGCAAAATTTCACACCGAGAAAATTTTATCACCCTTACGTAAGTCCATTTGATCCTTGTCCACCGATGACCGTTAAGTCGTATGAAACGCCACCTCATTTATACATGACTTTTCAGCCGTACGGATTACCGCAGTTTTCACCTAAAGAAGCTCTTTGTGCAGGAACTCTTTGGCCAGCGTTGTATGACCCTTATTTTAGTCCTTATAAAAAACAAGAAAGGCAGGATGATCAATGATGCAAAAACAACTGCCAAAAGAGTTTTATCCGTTAATGCAAGAACTACAAGCTGTTGATTTCGTCTTGTTAGAATTAACGCTATATTTGGATACACATCCTAACGATCAAGAGGCAATCCAACAATTCAACCAATATGTTCAAGTGAGTAAACAATTAAAACATCAAGTTGAGCAAATATATGGTCCGTTGCAGCAATACGGAAATAGTTATAGTGGGTACCCTTGGAATTGGAATGACGGACCATGGCCATGGCAAATATAGCTTAGGGGGGGATAAACTAAATGTGGATTTATGAAAAAAAATTACAATATCCAGTAAAAGTAAGTCAGTGTAACCCGATGCTTGCTAAGTTTTTAGTTGAACAATATGGGGGCGCTGATGGGGAACTAGCTGCAGCCCTTCGTTACTTAAACCAGCGCTACACATTGCCTGATAAAGTTATTGGCTTATTAACTGATATCGGTACAGAAGAATTCGCACATTTAGAGATGATTGCAACGATGATATATAAACTGACTAAAGATGCGACTCCAGAGCAAATGAAGCAAGCAGGATTAGGTGACCATTATGCTGTTCATGATAAAGCGTTATTCTATGCAAATGCGTCAGGAGTCCCGTGGACGGCTGCTTATATTCAAGCAAAAGGTGATCCAATTGCTGATTTGTATGAAGATATAGCTGCAGAAGAAAAAGCTAGAGCAACATACCAATGGTTAATTGACTTGTCCGATGATCCTGATATTAATGATAGTTTAAGATTTTTAAGAGAACGAGAAATCGTTCATTCAATGAGGTTTAAGGAAGCAGTTGAAATTTTGAAAGAAGAGCAAGGAAAGAAAAAGTACTATTAAATTTGAGAATGCATGAGTATAGAAAAATAATATAAATGGGATGATATCGTTTAAAAGGATCTTCAGAAAATATCGAGTGTACGAAATGCACTTATGATATTTTATATTTTAAGGACAGTACTATGAAAGTTCTGTCCTTAAAATGGTTATACGATTTTAAACTCTTTGTTTTCCTCTAAAAGCAAACCTTTAAAGTTAAGTTTCTTTGGCAAAAATGGATGTGATTTTAGCATTTCAAGATTTTTACTAAGTGTTTTCTCGACAGCGTTAACTGCTAACCAATCAGTTAAAGTTTGTTTACTAAATTGATCTAGATAATCAAAAACCTCAAATGTTTCTTTTTCGATCCCCTCGCTTTCTAACCACCCACGGACGACAGATTCTTCGATTTCATTTTGGTCTTTTTTTGATACAACGATATATATGTCTGTAACATGTTCTTTGAATGCAGAAACTAATATGGATTTAACGACACTTCCAAAAGGTTGTAATTCTGTTTGGATGTTGCTTTGGATGGTGATTACATCTTCCCGGGTAGTGTTTAAAAAGTTTAATGCTTGGTCTTTTAATTGTACATCACCGCAAATATAGATTAATGTTTTAGTCATTTTCTCCATCTCCTTTTCATTTTTAGAATAACCAACTTGCAATTGTATAATATAGTGGAATACCAATCGTTAAGTTTAATGGAAAGGTAATCCCTAATGCTAACCCTAAATAAATAGATGGATCTGCTTCTGGGACAGAGGTTTTTAAGGCGGCAGGTGCAGCGATATAAGAAGCACTTGCAGCTAACACTCCCATTAACGTAGCCCCACCTAAAGAGAGTCCTACGAGAGATCCAACGAAAATTCCTAGGACACCATAGAGTAGTGGCATAATCGTTGCAAATAACAAAAGTTTTACACCATGCTTGCGAATAACGGCTAAACGTTTACCAGCCATTAAGCCCATATTAAGTAAAAATAAAATGAGTACACTTTGATATAAATCAATAAAGAGTGGTTTGATCAATGGTAATCCATTAGATCCAACAATTAGGCCAACGACCAAACTACCAACGAGTAAAAGAATACTTTTTCCGAAAAAGCTTTCTTTTAAAACGTTTTTATCAATAAACGATAGTGGGTTGTTGGCGATAATACCAACATTTCGCGAAGACACGGTTGGCAGTTTTTTAGAATCATTCATTTGCATTAAACCAAATATTAATAAAGCAACCAGTATTCCTGGAATTTCCATTAATACGACCATGGCATTCATAAAGCTTTCGTAGGGAACCGTTAAATTTTCTAAAAATGAGATCGCAGCTCCGTAAGTGACAATACTTACTGAACCATAAGTAGCTGCTAATCCAACAGCATTATTTAGATCCATTTTCATAAAGTGGCGAAGAATATAGATCGTAATAATCGGTATAAGGGATCCTAAAAACAATGTCCCGATAATCGGCATTGAAACAGTTGCTAGCGTGTAGTTTGATAGCTCAATTCCGCCTTTTAAGCCGATAGCAACGAGTAAGTAAATACTTAATGCTTCACCGAAGCCTTTCGGAAATTGAAAGTCACTACTTACGATGGCTGCAAATATTCCAAGCATAAAGAAAAGTACAGCAGGTGAAAGTAAATTTTGCGTAACCATTTCTAGCATTTATAAGCCCTCCTTTTTTTCATACAAAAAGACCAACGTAGATTAAAATAATCAACGTTGGTCTCTGTTGTACTCACTTATAATCAAATTTATATTGATTACAGTTCGTTAGTGTTTACTTCAGCCACCATTATTCAGTTAACTGTTTTTCTAGATTTTCTTTTAATATAAAGACAATGATACGTTCAGCGTTCCTAGTGCTTATATCTGTATGAAAACTATCAACAGTTACTCCAGTGGAGGAGTGGATAATCTCTCTTAAATGATGATTTCCTGCTTCAATTAAGTCAGCGCGATTTTTTTTGATTGAAATCATGCCTGCTTCTGTTTTTGACAACTCTCTTTCAGCTGGGGTGAGTATCCCTTTTAAATGGACGATAATCATGTTTCTCAAAATGTCTGTTTTAACTTGTAGTGGGCCTCTCCCAAGAAATTCTTTCTCCCACTTAGTAATTGCTTTACTTATATCCGCTTCTAACTGTCCTTTTTTAAGCAATGTCGTTTCCAAGATGCCTACCTCCTTATGTTTAAAAAAGCGCACAAAGTAATTATTTTTTTGAGATTATTTATATAATAAGAAAATAACTTTGCAAGGGCTGCCACCCCCCCGTAACCTTATGGCGTTTTTGAAACGTGATAAAATAAAAAGTATATTCCATTAGTCTTAAAATCCTTAAGACGGAATATACCGGTTACTTTTAAATCTACGCAAGATAGAAAATGATAAAGAGATTTTCCTTTTACCACTGTCATATTATAACATTGATCTAAGGCTAATCTTAGCTTTTCTATGCATGTATTTATTACACGGTAAAAAATTTTAGTTAATTTTGATTATAAGGAAGAAAATATATTCTGTCAATTCTTATTTTTTTTAAAGCGACACATTGTTAGCGTGATATTTTACTAGTATTGTAGCAATTACATTACATAACCTACCTGAGGGACTTGCGGTCGGTGTGAAATTTTAGACAACATTGAAGTGGAAATAAATGAGGTGAAAGATCGCACATTAAATTTAGACATTAAAATAAATAATCAGAAACGTTAATAACCCAACAAAAAAACCAAGGCGTGAGCCTTAG
>SKSA01000288.1 GCA_007118195.1 Anaerobacillus sp.
CTTACAGGCTTAGTTTTAATTTTGATTACGCTCTTAATGACATTACCACAAACTGAACAATATGCGATAAGACTCAAACACCGTAACGGCAATCAAGTAGACATCATTTTAAAAGACAAAAAATATTATCGAGAAATTCGCGAAATAGATCGGGCAATAAAACAATCGATTCGTTACGCGGAATTTAAGCGGAAGATTTCATAGTAGGTCAAACTAAGCAAAGGGCAAATCGTTAGAGGATCATAAAATCTGTGAGTACTTTTTTAACATTCGAAATATCTGTCTGGCTAAAAGTAGTGATTGATAAGAAAATTGTCATAATGGCAATTTTAGTCGAATTTAATGATAGAAACAAATCCAAATCCTCAATTTCTCATTTACATAGACTTAACTCATAAGCATAAAGGATTTAAAATTAATTAACTAGTCGTTTATGAAACATAAATACGGATGGATCACGTAAATTGTTGTGAAAAATGAAATAATAAAAAAATTTGATCAAAATCGCAAAATTACATTTAGTCTTTACAGTTACTGAAAGTGTTGAAGAAGCCATAATTTCCGTTAAAAAAAAGGAAATTGCTCCTTTGTCGATTAATGAGTATTAAGTCTGTAGTATTTTTTTACCACCTTCGACTTTTTTCGACGTTTTCCTTATTTCCCCCTATGGTAAAATATGATCATGTGGTATATATTTACAACTTTTTAAGTTAAGATGTAGGTAAAAATAGTTATGCTAATAGAAGTTGTTTTTCATAAAAATAATGATAGGGGAATGCAGATGGAGCAAGTGCTTAAAAGAAATTTACTACAAAGTAATACAAAGTTAAAAGGGTCCATTGCTAGAAAATTTGCATTATTAATTGTTGGTGCCTCTTTATTTAGTTTAATTATGGGTACACCGATTGCAATTTTACAGGAAAAGCTTTTCAGCTCTAGCTTACTTGATTTTTTAGGCAATAGAGTTTCAACATTTGCGGCTACATACTTTACTTTAATTGTGAACTTAATTATTTTAGTCGGGGCAGTTTCTTATGGAGTAAAAAAATTGGTTTTAAAACCTATCAATGAATTTGTTCATACCATTGAAAGTTTAATAGGAGAAAAAATTGATTTAACAAAGCGAATTGAATTAAAGAGTGATGATGAGATGAGATTGTTAGCAACGCATTTTAATCACTATCTTGATGAAGTACAAAAATTAGTCAGTGATGTTGAAAAATCAAGCGTTGAGGTAACCAAATCGGCAATATTTTTAAATGAAAGCTCACATGAAATCAAGCTTGGTACTGAACAAACGACTGAAACGATCTCAGTTTTATCTGAAGGAGCTTCAAATCAAAGTGATCAAGTAAATGAAATCGTTGAAATGATGGGGAATACGAAAAAGCAAGTACGGGCCGGAATTGAAAAAGTTTCTGAAACGGTACAATTTTCTGAAACGACGACAGCGGCGTCTAATGAAGCAAATTATGCGATCCAAAAAGCAATTTCACAGTTAAGTACATTTACAGAAACGGTTGAGTTTGCGACAGAGGCGATTAGAAAATTAGGGGATCGTTCCATCGAGATCAGTGAAATCGTTGATGTGATTACTGGGATTAGTGAACAAACAAATTTATTAGCATTAAATGCCGCAATTGAAGCTGCTCGTGCGGGAGAGTATGGAAAAGGCTTTGCTGTTGTTGCTGATGAAGTGCGAAAACTTGCTGAACAATCAAGTGCTTCTGCAAAAAGAATTATCAATTTAATTAAAGATATTCAAGCCGAAACGAGAGTTACTGTTAGATCAATGGAATCAAATTTAGAAACAGTACATAATCAAGTTGAAATCATTACTGAAGGTGGACAAGCGATCGATAAAATTAGTTCAGAAGTTGTGAAAACCGAACAATCTGTAAAGGAACTCCAAGACGTTCTTTTACATTTAAAGGAAAATGCCGACCGAGTAATGACGTCAATTGAAGAAATATCAGAGATCATTGTTGAATCATCGTCATCATTAGAAGAGGTTGCAGCAACGAGCGAAGAACAAACAGCTACAATCTCAGATATGTCATCACATAGCCATCAACTTAAAGAGTTATCTAGTAATCTCGATTCCAAAATTAAAGCATTCGTCGTTTGAGGTGTCTGACACCTCAAATGGACAAAAAGGCAAAATGTCCACGTCAGGAGGATATTTTGCCTTTTATTGTAAATTCCATGGTGATGGGCCAGTCTGTCCAACCGACACGGACAAATTAAGCAAATGTCCACGTGCGGTGTCAGACACCTAATTACGTGAGTTCCAATTATTTCGGTTGATAGTTATTTAACTCATAGTGATAGTCGTAGAAGAAATTGATAAATGAGTCAAAAGTAGAGCAGTGTAGCTCGTATGAGAACGGCTAAGTCGATACTCACTATCCTTATTGTATGAGGTGATTTTTAGCAATCCTGACTGATGTTATTAAAGTATTTTATGAGTTTGCTTAAGGCTAAAAAGATAAAGGTTATTTCGAATTATATTATACTTAAAAACCTTCAAGTATTTGCTCAACTGTAGGAATGTCAGCAGGGGCCCACTTTAAACTACGTAGTGCATCAAGCGTTTTCCACTCAAGTTTAGCGTGTTCTTTAGCTTTTGGAGAGTCAGAGACGATTTTTGCATTATATGTAAGTAGTCTTACAATCACACTCGGATATTTATGCTCAGCTTCTTCAATTAAATCAAAAACTTGGATTTTGCAATCTAGTTCCTCTTTAATTTCTCGAATTAATGCCTCTTCCGGCAATTCACCTTGTTCAATTTTTCCACCAGGAAACTCCCAAAGGTTAGGCATGGACATCGTTGGCGAACGTAATGCGCATAATATTTCATTTTTTTCGTTTCTTAAAACGGCAGCTACAACGTTGATTTTCTTCATTCTGGTTTTGACTCCTTATGTATTGTTTAGGATCCCTCATTGATGGACGGTACTTCCATAATTTTAACATTTTTAAATGATATTGTGGTATAATTTGGATCTAATTATGTACAAAAAATTTTGATATATGCGAGGCGTTGAATATGATTAAAGTTATACTATTTGATTTAGACGGTACTTTGCTCCCAATGGATACGGATGCATTTGTTAAAAATTATTTAAAAGAACTAGCACCAAGGGTCGCACATATAATGGACCCAAATGATTTTATAAAAGCACTATGGGCCGGGACAGAAGCGATGATTCGTAATTTAGAACATGACAAAACGAATGAACAAGTTTTTGAAGAAACATTTCTGTCATTAGCAAATGTAAAAAAGGAAGACATTTGGCCGACCCTCGATGATTTTTACGAAAAAGTATTTCCGACTTTTTCTTACTTATGTACCCCATCTCCATTGGCAAAGAAAATCGCGATTGAAGCGATGGGTCAAGGATATCGTGTTGCGGTTGCAACGAATCCCGTTTTCCCGAAAGCTGCCATCTACGAACGTTTAAATTGGGCTGGTGTTCTAGATGTCCCATTTGAAATCGTCACAGTATATGAAGACAGTACATATACGAAGCCGCATCGTGAGTATTATCAAAACTTATGTGAGCGGCTAGAGGTCAACCCTGAAGAGTGCCTTATGATTGGCAATGACAAACAAGAAGATATGGCCGCTGCTCAAATCGGGATGAAAACATTCTTAGTTGAGGGCTGGGTCATTGACCGTGGCCAACCACAGTTTTCAATCGATGATCATGGCACTTTGGAACAATTATATGAGAAGTTAAAAAATAAGGAAGGCTTGTTTGCTAAGTAGATAACCAAGAAAATGATTATGAATTGCGAAAACAGGGTAGTGTCCATTGACGTAGACACGCTCTATAGGTTTGTGTCTGCCTAGTAATGGTTTATAAGATTAAAGTTTTCATCTTAAGTATATAAACTTGCTCCACTTCAAATAACTATACTTGTTAAGTTTATACAGCAAAGGAGCAAATACCGATGTCAGAACAAACACTTTATGAAATATTAGGTGGAGAAGAAGCCATCGCAAAAGTAGTCGATTATTTTTACTCAGAGTTAGTTTTAAAAGACCCAACGGTTAACCATTTTTTTGAAAATACGGATATGGAAAAGCAGCGAAAGCATCAAACAAAGTTCATCAGTTTTGCTTTAGGTGGACCCAATCAATATTCAGGAGCATCGATGACAAAAGCACATGAAGGTATGAATATTAAACCAGAACATTTTAATGCAATCGCACAGCACCTCCATGATGCCCTCGCTCATTTTGGTGTTCAAAAATCCGATATTGATCAAGCACTAGCAAAAGTAGCCACACTTAAAGATGATATCTTGTATAAATAACATTTAGGATGTCGCATTTTGGTGTCTACCTTGTAAATAAGTTGCTACGGGAAAGTTCACTTTCTTTAATGGAGCATTTCTTAGCCACTTATTTACATTGATGTTGGTGAAAGTGAACTTTCATTGGTGTCTGACACCACAAATGGACAAAACCCCAAAAATGTCCACCCCAGGTGGACATTTCTTTTAAAAAAAGAGCCAGTCAATGCGTGATTGACCAGCTCTTCATACCTTACCCATTCATCTTTATTGGGGTCGTATCGATTACTGTTTCCCACAGACACCTCATTTCAGTCATGTTAAAAACATTCTTGAAATTTCAGGACTTTCTGCAAGCTAACCACCTCATTTAAGGTATAATCGAAAACCTTCCTCATTAAATGTTATATATTTTAACATCATCTAGACGATGGGAAAGGGGTTGTGAGAGCTTTGTTGCCCTCGATAATATCATTTCCAAACTACACGAAAGTATTTACAAAATAAATAAATAATTTTTTCTTTATTATGAAACCTTTTCCTATGGAAGGTGCCTCCTCATTAATGCAATAGAGAGGTAAATTCACTTTAAGTAAATTACTATTGTTTTTCCATCGGGGTAATCTCGGTGATTTCTATCTCAGTAAAGTCACGATCATAAGAGCGTATGACCATTTGTCCAAAATAAATTTCATCGATCGCTCCCTTTTCGTTATATGAAATGTATTCCATATAAATATTTGTATCGAAAGTCGTTTCATCGACCTCTTCATATTTCACTGAAATATATTGTAGAAACCTTTCGTTGAAAATAGGATCAGTAAACACATCGTAATAACGAATAACAATATCTTCGGTAATTAGCTTTGGTAACCCTTGGTCCTGGAACGCAAGGAAAAATTGCTGAATCTTCTTGTTATCTTCATCACTTAATTTCTCATAATAATTTTCTTCTATGATCTCAATAATAAAATCTGTCGTATAATCTTCTACCTCATTATCTCCAATAAAAAAGAATGAGGTTACAATAATAGCACTAATAATAAATGTGAAAAATATGAGAGCAAAACGTTTCAAAAAGTCATCCCCTTAAATTGTCCATTTAGAGGGTAATTATATCATAATCATTAGTTTACTGTCCTACGTAATGTTTCCTGTAAAAGCGTATAAAAAAACGTTATAAAATAAACGATATCAATAGGCAAAAAAGTAAAAATAATAAGGGAGGTAGGAAAAATGGTAAATCAAAACTTTGATAAATTTAATGAAGTCCAACAAAAACATAAATCTGAATACCTTGGTGGAGAAAAACGTGATCGAAATAAATTAACGAATAATAAAAACACGGGAATAAATGCAGGTGCTGAAGGAAGAAAGGTAAATAATTTTAAAGAATGAAAAAAGTGGATGGCATAGTGCTGTTTAAAAGAAAACGTACATTTTTGCCCTCCGTTAATTGAGGTGACTTTTATGGAAATATCGAAAAAAAAGTATTGTGAAAATTGTAAAAAAGAAACCAACCATACCATAAGAGAAGACGCCCTTGAAATTGAATACCATTGCAATAAATGTCATCGTGAAGAGCAAGTAGTTAAAACATTCTTTTGAGGGTGAGTTGTTGTTCAACACTTCACATGGTGTCAGACACCCCTCGTGGACAAAATGCCAAAATGTCCACGAGGGGTGGACATTTCTGTAGGGACAGTGAGTTTAAACCACCATCACATTCATCTAGCCTTTATAATTTTCGTATTTTCAGACTTGTTTTTTGTGAAAATAACAATAAAAAAGGTGGATATAATGATAAACGCTAATATTATTAGATTACTTCAGTTGGTCGTACCTTGGTTTTCAATCCCGTTTCTTCCTAAAAAGTCCTACCGTGAATTTTTCCCAGTAACGGTCGTTGCATCTATACTAGTAACTGGGATGTGTTCATTAGCCGTTCCATACAAATGGTGGAGAGTTAATGGTGGGCTAAAGGAAAAGGTATTTAATGATGGGAGTTTTATTCTTGGCCCGTTTATGGTCGGAACTTTGTGGATTTTTCACTTTACGTTCGGGAATTTTTTACGATATATTATTGTGAATATAGTGTTCGATGGTTTGTTTGCTTACCCTCTCAATTATTTGTTCGAAAGGTTAAGATTGTATCGATTAATTAACTTTAAACCTAAACATATTCTCGGAACTTTTATTGGTTTTGCACTATTTATTTATGGTTTTCAATCAATGCTACAACGATATAAGTGAATTGTGAAGTGTAAAGAGGGCGTCCAAAAATGTCGGCTAACCGAAGACAACTAATAGTGGCTGTCCCATAAGTGTCTGACACCAGGCAAAACTTCCTAAATATAGACGGAAAATTAATTATCCGTCTATATTGGGTGCCTAAAGGTGTCAGACACTTTGTTTTTGGACAACCCCTATTACGTTATAGGAATGACACTTTGTCATAACATATTTGTTTCTATGAGTGCCTAAGAATAGTCTATTAGACTTACAAATATTTGCTAGGTGAATTTAGTTGTTATTATGTTACTATAGGTTAAGTTAGTTTATATCATTACAACTAGAGAGAAAAACAACAAAGGAGAGAAAGTGAGTATGAACTTTAAAACCCCAATGGTAGCAATAACAATTGCATTAATTACGATATTAGCAGCGTGTGGAACAGTGACCGAAGAAAAAGAATTAACAGTTAATGGTATTTTGCAAAACTCAATAGAAGCTATTGAAGAGGTAGAAAGTTATTCTACAAAAGCTGAAATGACAATGGAAATGATGGGGATGACGACGAATATTTCTATTGAAGGTGATATTACACATAACCCGGACGCAATGCATGTGTCTATGAAAATGGGAATGCCGGGTATGACGATGGACTCAGAGATTTACGGAGCAGATAATGAAGTTTATATGAATATGTTTGGCGAGTGGTTTAATATGAGTCCGGATGAAGTTGGTTTAGAGGATTTTGAGCAAATGACTGTGGAAGAAATGGAAGTTTTCTCTCGGTATGCAGATGAAATTGAATTAACAACGGAAGATGATGTTTATATTTTAGTATTAAATGGATCAGGTGATCACTATCTTGATTTAGTTGGTGGATACGTAAGAGATTCTTTAGGAGATTATACAATTACTGATGAAGAGCTTGCTGAAATGCTTGAGAACATCACATTAAACAAAGTTGATTATGAAATTCACGTTGATAAAGAAACATTTTTACAAACGTACTCAAAGTTTAATATCGATATGGAGTTCGTTGAAGATGGATTTTCAATGGCACTCATTATTGACGGAGAGTTATCTATCTTTAATGTCAATAATGTCGAGTCTATAATAATTCCAGAGGAAGTTCGCGAAAAAGCGATTTCAATCGATGAAGCAGATCTTCTTTTCGGAGATTTTGATGATCTTGATTTTGACGATCTTGACTTTGATTTCGACTTTGATGAAACAATAGATGAATAACAAGTAATATTTTCATAGTTTTAAAGGCGCACAAGAAGACTAAAATGTTTTCTTGTGCATTTTTTTTTTGAAAAGAAAATTTTTAACAAAACGTTGATATAAAAGATAAACTTTAATCACTTTTGAAACCTATAGCATTGTTTGTGCGTAAGTGTAAGATAGAAAGGTTGGTGTGGTCGATGAAAAAATATATATTGTTTTCGATAGTAATTATGGCTATTTTCTTTATTCCTACACATGTCGCTGCCGTCGATTTTTCAATTACTGATGTAAATATTGACGCCTTTTTACAGGACGACGGGGATGTACACGTTCATGAAACGCATACGTATGAGTTTAATGGTGAGTTTGGTGGAATTATACGGGTGTTGATACCGAAAGAAAGAACGGAAATCGTTGAACTTGAAGCTTTCGAGGATGACAAGCGATTACAGATTGAAACAGACGGATTTGAGCACCGCATTCACCGCGCTGGAAAGGATGAGACGATTAATGTCGATATTTTTTATACGATTAAAAATGGTGTTGACGTCTATGCAGATGTGGCTGAATTTTTCTGGGCATTTTTTGATAAAAGTAATGAATCGACGTATGAAAATATAACGATCAATGTTTTTCCACCGAGAGCAACGTCAGATGTGATTGCTTTTGGTTATTATGAAGCGTTTGAGAAAGAAAACATCGATAGCGATGGATCAGTGACTTACAATTTAGGCTTAGTTCGTAAAAATCGAAACGGTGACATACGTGTAGCCTATGAAGCCGCACTTTTTCCACAAGCTACAGTAACCTCTAATCAAGAAATACGAGAGGAAATTCTTGCAGAAAACGAACAGTTAATAAATGCAGCCATTGTCCGAGCACAGAGAAAGAAACTGTTAAGTACGATTGGAAATGTGTTGTTACCAACGATGATTTTCATATTTTTATTTTTAGTGGGACGAAAGATTTCGAGGTCAAAAAGTAGAAAAGAAGAAATAAAGCGTGATATCGATGATTCTAATCCTATCATCCCGAAGCAAAAGCTATCATTACCGACGACGATATTTTTTACGAATCATCACCTATCATCTGAATCGATGGCTGCAGCTTTGCTAGACTTAGTTCGTAAAGGATATGTACGAAATGATGAAGAAAAACGGTTTTATTTATTACATCGTAATGGCTTACTTGAGCATGAAGCCATTTTGGTGGAATGGTTATTTGATGAAATCGGTGAAAATGGAGAGTTTAGTTTTGAGGATTTAGCTACTTACACGAGTAATGAAGATCATCATGAAACATATCAATCGTATCAAGCTAAGTGGGAAGAGGCCGTTAAAGCAGAAATGGATGATGCAAACCTTTATACGAAAGTTGATAAATTCCGCTTAGTCACTGGACTAAGTTGCACGATTATTTTAGC
>SKSA01000233.1 GCA_007118195.1 Anaerobacillus sp.
AGGCCATAACATACCGATAATCCTAACCCTGTTCCTTTTCCTAACGGTTTTGTCGTATAGAAAGGGTCAAACACTTTGGACAAGTTTTCTTCCGCAATTCCTTCCCCTGTATCTGAAATGGAAATCACTACATGGTTAAACCGTTCCACGAATTTCGTTTCAATACTAAGAGTTCCTTCGCTTTCTTCCATCGCGTCAATCCCATTATTCATGATATTAACAAATACTTGCATAAGGTTTAGAGCATCTCCTTTAATAAAAGGGAGATCAGATTTAAGATTGGTTTCTAATTGAATTTGTTTCTTTTTTAAGGCGTGGCCTACGAGTTCGATACTGCTTTGAACGACTTCATTCACATCAATATCCTGTATACTCCATTCCGATTTCCGTGAAAAGTTTAGTAAGTTCCTCGTTATTTTTTTACAACGATCCGTGTTTTCATCAATGATCTTTAAATATTGTTGAAGTTCATCAGCTTCGACCGTCTCTTCCTCTTCCATACGATCGAGTAAATCTTCTGCATATACTTTTATTGTTGCTAATGGATTGTTCACTTCATGAGCAAAGCTAGACGCCATTAATCCAAGCGCACTTAATTTATCCGCTTGAATAAGCGCTTCTTCCATTTCTTTTTCTTCAGTAATATCTTCAATGACAATGAGTGATTCTTCATTTGCTGAATGTTTTAAGGGATAAACACGGTGTCTAAAAATCTTTTTTCGACCTTTTTCATCCTTTTTGACTAAATACTCGTTAATGTCTTTTCCGTTGTTTTCTAAAATACCTGGGCAATCGCAACAAGGCTCTTCTTTATTATTAAATAGTTTATAACAAGGTAAAGCTTCATTCGTATTCAGCCAACCTTTTAACGTTTCATTCGTCCACGTCACTTGATAATCAGACCTTACTACAGCTAAACCTGCGCCAATACTACTAACAATAATATTTAATCTTTCTTTTTCTTGCAGTAGTTGATCTGTTTTTTCCGAAATTTCTTGACTCATTTCATTAAAACTTTTCGCCAATTCACCAAATTCATCTTTACGATAAACGTTAATCTTTCGTTGCTCAGCGCCATGTTTGATATTTTTCATCGCCCTCTGTAAAATTTCAATCGGATGAACGAAGTATAAACCAGCATAGATACTAATAACACTTATTAAAGCAATAATAAAGAGCGCAACAAAGATACTATTCCAAACTAACCTGTACATCGGAGCAAATAAATCTTCAGTCGGTTGCTCCAGTACTAAATGCCATTGGAGATCTTTTAAATCGGTTGATTTGCGAATCACTTCTTCCCCTTTTTGTACGAAAAAGTCTTCTTGTTGCCAAAGCTGCGTATAGTCTTGATGGGCAATAATTCGATCAAAAGAATCGACCATAAAAACATAACCTGGCTCGTTTAGGTAATATGATGATATTTCACCAATTAGCTTTTGTAACTGTAATGTCACACCAACTGTTGCTTGTTGTTCCTTCGAATGTTCATCAGCGATTGGTAATGCAACTTTCATCACTGGTTGTCCATAAATGTTAAATTGTACTTCACTTAACATGAGAGGATTTCTTATTGTCGCTTGGCGCATTGAAGGGGGAAACCAACTCTGTTTTTCTTCTAATTTATTTAATTGGTAACGCGATACTCTCTTCGACACTAATCCTGCTTCATCTAAAACAACAATTTCTTCAATCAAAGCGTTCTCTTTCAGTATGCTATATAGAAGACCTCGTTCTTCATCGATGTTTGAAATTTGAGCAAGCATATGAACAAGCTGAAATGTTTGCTCCATTTCCAAGTTAATTTGGTTTGCAAAATTATTAAGTAAGAGTGTTTGTCGCTCCCCAATCCTTTCTTCCATATCTCCTTGAACTTGCACAAGGTAATAGCTTGTCATAAAAATCAAGGGGATCGTTGACATAATGATCCCAAATAGAAGAACTTGATTTCTTATTTTTAAAAAAGGGGATATTTTCACCTAGTATCCCCCCTAATTTTTTCAGCCAAATTTAAAATATCCACATTTAGTTCGATATTTAAAGCTTTTTGAGTGTCTTCATTTACAAAAAACTCGATCGAATCAGGAAGCTCGACGGGGAGTGCAGCAGGGTCATTTCCTTGTAAAATAAGACTCACATGCCTAGCTGCTTGATAGCCTTGTCCAAAATAGGAAGAACCGTAACCAAATAAGTAACCTGCCTCTACTTCATGATCATAAAGCGCCATCGAAGGTAGTTGCCACCTTAATAATAATTTAGCAATCATATCTGCCATTGCTTCAATTTGATAACTTGGTAAAATCATCAAGCCATCACTATCTAATAAGTGACTCTCCAACATTTCTAAAGAAGGATCCGCATGAAAATCATAAGGAAAGATATCGACATTTAATTTCTGTGCAGTTTCTTTTACTATTTTTAAACTCATTGCACTTATATCGATATTGCTATTATATAAAACAACGACTCTTTCCATTTCAGGGACAAGGTCTACAAACATTTCTAGTCGTTTAGCTGATAAATTCATATGAAAATTATTAACACCTGTAAACGTTGACCCTGGTGCGTGATACTCTTCGATTAAACCTAGTTCAATCGGAGCTGCAATGCCAACAAATACAACGGGAACGTTCTTTTTAGATTGATTCATTACTTCTTGTACTTGTTGTGTTTCAATCCCACCTAAAGTAACAATTAAATCTAAATTATCCTCTACTAATTCTTTCGCACCTAGTTGCATTCGAGCGACGTCATCTTTCGCATCTTTCATAATAAAATCAAACTTTTCAATTTGATAACCTAATTGAATTAATCCACTTTTCATCCCTTCTAACTTTTCAAAACGATTTTCTCCGGTCATTAAGACACCAATTCGATATTTATTTTCAACCCCTAGATTATCGAGATAAATAAATATGGTAAAAAACATAATGATCGAAGCGAAGATCCATATCATAATTCCAAGCTTTTTCATCGTGATAACTCCTAAATAAAATAATTTTTATCATATCACTTTTTTTAATGTGTGTATGATCGTATCTATAGTTGTCTCTTTATTGTAACTTAAATTTTCTTAACCTATCAAAAAAACCACGAGAGATACTCGTGGTTACATTGGATAATGCTTAAGAAAATAAATTAATGATTGCAATTCAACCGACAAATCAATGTGATGTACCCTTACATTTTTAGGAACCGATAACCTTGCAGGTGTAAAGTTTAAAATTCCTTTCACACCACGCGCGACAAGCCGGTCGGCTACTTTTTGTGCTACCGCTGACGGAACGGTTAAAATAGCTACCGAAATACTTGGATCTAACTTTTCTTCTAAGTCATCTAAATGATAGATCGGAACACTACCTAGTTCTGTACCAATTTTACTTTCGTCTACATCAAAAGCCATTTCAATTTTCGTACTATTATTTTTTGAAAAATTATAATTTAAAAATGCAGTACCTAAATTACCGACACCTATTAATGATACTTTTGTTACTTCATCTTGGTCTAACGTTTTCCTAAAGAAGGACAATAGATAGTTTACGTTATATCCGTAACCTTTTTTTCCTAGTGCACCAAAGTATGAAAAGTCTCGTCTAATCGTTGCTGAATCTACCTTCACCGCTTCACTTAACTCGGAAGATGATACCCGGTGCTTACCTGACGCTTGTAAATTTTCTAAAAACCGATAATACAAAGGTAAGCGTTTTGCTGTTGCTTGAGGTATTTTTGTTTGATCGATATTCATTATCTGCCTCCAACCTGTACCTATCTGGATAAAGGGCAAAACTAAACTAATGGGTTGAGAAAAACACCCCATTTTTCTATTCTCATCATTTTTTGTTACATTGTATACCATTTCACACAAGCATTTTAGAAAAACTTGGCTTTCCGCCAAATCCTTGCAACATAAATATCTTTTACTCCCGACCTTTTTCCCCTTTATACGGTACAAATAATCTTTTTTTAATCTAATGGTTTCTCCCTTTTGAAATCCCCGCTTTTCCCACCTGTTTTCTCTACTAAATATGTAGGGCCGATAACCATCCCTTTATCAACCGCTTTACACATATCATAAACAGTTAAAGCAACTGCAGAAGCTGCCGTTAGCGCTTCCATCTCTACTCCGGTACTTCCTTTTGTTTTTACTTTCACAAAAATATTAAGCATATGACTATCTTCTTTTTCGGACCATTCAAATGTTACGTCAACACCTGTTAATGCTAACGGGTGACACATCGGAATCCAGTCAGCAGTTCTTTTAGCAGCCATTACCCCAGCCACTTGAGCAACACCTAAAACATCGCCTTTGCCAATAGAGCCTTCCTGAATTTTCTCAAAAATCACTTTGTTAACTTCCACACTCGTTCGTGCTAAAGCTGTTCTTACTGTCTCATTCTTTTCTGAAATATCTACCATTTTTGCGCGACCCTGTTCATTAAAATGCGTAAACGATGACATAATCAAATGTCCCCTTTCATTTCATACATATATATTGTACACCATTTTGTCAAATTTGTAACCGTTTCAAAAGTTGTAACGTAAATGTAATATCCTTCTTACTTCGTACCCAATTCATGTTATAAAGTTTATTTCATGATGTTATTACACTTCTGTATCTACTTGCAACCGTTTTGCTTGAGCTTCTGTTTCGCAAAATCAACTAAGTTTACTCAAAGCCATTAACTGAAAATGTGATTTATATACGCTGTTTCATTGCTTGTCCCGTTGCGATTCGGTACACTAATTGTATAATTATAATTTTTATTGCCACTTTAGGTTAGGATGATGAATAATGATACTTTTGCAATGCGTTCAATTGACGAAAAATTTTGGTGCTGAACCAATATTATCGAATATAAAACTAGAAGTCCAATCCAAAGATCGTGTAGCGATTGTTGGTCGCAATGGAGCTGGGAAATCAACATTACTAAAAATAATTGCAGGAAAGCTTTCTTATAATTCCGGGGACATTGTTATTCCAAAAGATGTCACGATGGGGTATTTAGCCCAAGATACTGGTTTAGAATCAGAGCGATCGATTTGGGATGAGATGCTATTTGTTTTTGATCACCTTATTACAATGGAAATGGAATTACGAAACCTCGAAACTAAAATGTCGGATCCTGATTATATCAACGATGAAAGTAACTATGAAAAACTTTTAAATGAATACGATCTTCTCTCAGAAACTTTTAAACAAAAGGGCGGTTATCAATATGAAGCGGATATTCGCGGCATTCTTTCTGGGTTGAATTTTTCTGATAAAGATTATTCTACAAAAATATCAACGTTAAGTGGCGGACAAAAAACACGACTTGCATTAGGAAAGTTGTTATTAACTCGCCCCGACCTACTTATTTTGGACGAGCCGACGAACCACTTAGACTTAGAAACACTTGCATGGCTCGAACAATATTTACTTCATTATGATGGTGCTATTTTGATCGTTTCTCACGACCGCTATTTTTTAGATAAAGTGACAAACATTGTTTATGAAATTTCTCGTACAAAAGCAACTAAATTTGTCGGAAACTATAGTTACTATTTAGAAGAAAAAGCAAAACGCTATGAACTAGAAATGAAACAATACGAAAAACAACAAGATGAAATTGATAAGCTTCAAACTTTTGTGCAAAAAAATATTGCTAGAGCTTCAACTACAAAACGTGCTCAAAGTAGACGTAAGCAATTAGAACGAATGGAAAAACTTGATAAACCTCAAGGAGATGAAAAATCAGCAAATTTCTCTTTTGAAATTAAAAAGCAAACCGGAAATGATGTCCTTAGAGTCGAACAACTTTCTGGCGGGTACTCCCCTCGTGAGATATTATTTGAAAATTTTAATTTAGCGATAAATCGCGCAGAAAGCATTGCCTTACTCGGACCAAACGGAATTGGTAAATCGACTCTTTTAAAAACAATTACTAAGGAAATAGAGCCTTTAGCAGGGTCCATTAAATACGGCAGCAATGTCGCCATTGGCTATTACGATCAAGAACAAGCAAAGCTCACCTCGAATAAACAAGTTTTATACGAGCTTTGGGATGAGTATCCGTTAACTCCTGAAAAAGAAATTCGTACAATTTTAGGGAACTTTCTTTTTAGCGGTGACGATGTGCTGAAAAATGTTTCTGATTTAAGTGGCGGTGAAAAAGCACGAGTTGCATTAGCAAAATTAATGATGCAAAAAGCAAATTTCCTAATCTTAGACGAACCTACAAACCATCTTGATTTAGATAGTAAAGAAATACTAGAGAGTGCCTTATTAGATTATCCTGGGACCATATTGTTTGTATCGCATGACCGCTATTTCGTTAACCGTATGGCCACTCGTGTCGTCGAAATGGCAAAAGAAGGCCTAATTGATTATATCGGTGACTACGATTATTACATTATGAAAAAACAAGAAAACTTCGAACGAGAGCAGCTTAAAGAAACGGAAGAAGAAAAGATTGAACAACTAGAAGATCAACCAAATAAACAATCCTTTTTACAAGATAAAGAAGCGAAGCGAAAAGAACGTCAACGCTTGAGACGCCTTGAAGAAATCGAACAAAATGTAGAACAGCTAGAACTCTCTGTAGCAGAAAGAGAAGACGCCCTATGTGATCCTGAAATTTACCAAGATCACACTCGGGTTAGTGAATTAAACAACGAAATAGAAAAGCTAAAAAAAGAACTAGATGACTTAATGGAAGAATGGACGGAATTAGAAGTTTAAAATTAGTTTTGAGTTTTGAGTGAAGAGTGTTGAGTTATTTGTGGGCTATGCTCCGAAGTGAAAAAAATTGTTGAACAGACGTTCACATGATAGGAGACTGCCTCGAAGCGTACCATTCACCAACTCAAAACTCAACATTCAAAACTCAACACTATAAATCAAAACTACCCTTCTTCTAACGCCCAGTAATAACTCGTACACACGATGATGAACATTGAAGTCGCTGCGGCTACTACCCCTGAATCATTTAATAGGAGCAAAGAAATGGAAGCAACGACTCCTGTTTGAATTAAAACTCGCTTTACTTCATTACGTACAATATTTTTCCCCCGCCATAAATACAAAGCAATTAAAAGATAAGTCGTCACAAATAACTGTGTCCAATTACTATAGCGGAAGATTTTCCAATTCATCTCTAACTTTCGTTTGATGATATCAAAAATATACGTAAAATCACCGCTAAATAACTTCGAAAATGCGTAACTAATATGAGACTCCTTCCCATTCAACTGTGTAAAAAACAAAATGACTAACACGATGGGCACAACGAAACTAACGATCATCAATAATTTGCGCCACTGAAAACTAGAAAAGAAATAACGATAATAAAAAAAGCCAAACATGATCCCCACAGATAGCGTTGCCCCTGCATTTGCCCCTAAAAAAGTTGAACTTAAAATGACAACTTTACCAAAAGCGAGAACGATTAATACTAACCACTTATTCATGAAGCGGTGCTGTAATAAAAGCAACCCAGAAATCAAGTAAATACCCGCAAACTCATTACCGATTCCGTAATACCTAGCACCGATAATCGGATCATAACCTAAATAAGAACGCTGCATAAAATAGTTACCTAAAAATAAATCCAACGTAATACTAATAAAAAGAGCTCCACTTATCTTCAATATAGGATGATGTACAAACTTCACTAATAAGTACCCCGTCAAAAAGCTACACAAAATAAGTAACAGCAAATAAACATTCGGCTGTACATAATTCAATAAATATGGAGTTATTAAAAACCATAACGGAGAACTAATTCCACCAATGAGAAGTATTTGAGCGACACTCTTCCACGTCTCTTTTTTATCCTTAATTAAAATGATCAAACCCACAATGATTAATAGTAGTACAAGCAAAGTAATATAGCTAGATAAGACCATATTTCTCGTTTTAAAAATAAGAAACATTAAATCGAGTTTTTTTAATCCTTCCTCTAAAACCGATGTACTAATGGCCTCTTTTTGCAACGACTTTCCTATTAATTGTTTCGGTTGTGGAATTTGATAAACGTTTAAAACCGTAGGAACAATATCTAAATTACTAATCACAAAATCCTGTCTCGTTGTATGTGATCGCAAAAGAATGTTCTGATTTAGTGCATCTTTTTCCCAATAAAAAAATGGAGCGAGACGCTCTTTATTTTGATAAGCATCACTGTGGACCATTGGGGATAACAACATTAAGTTTTCTACATGACCTTCTGTTAATAACTTTTCTACAAACGATTCTAAGTTTCGTAAGCTTAACTCATACCGCTCAACGAAAAAACGTTCGGTCATATTCTCTTTTTGTTTATATAAACGGAATATGTCCCCCCATTCAATCACAGTAAAACTTGGTTCATTTTTTCCATGAATGATCGACAACCATTGAGTGAGGTTATCCACATCCATTTCTACTCCTGACGGCGCACTTTTACTTTTTTTTGTTGCGTCTAAAAGGAAACCATCAGTTAACCCCTCATTATCCATCGTAAAAAGTGGACCGTAACGCACACTTTCATCATGTACGTCACTATTTCCGAAAACGTAACGGCTAACACCATTTTTCTTCAAGGTTTCACCTAGGATGCTTATCTCAGCTTTATTTTTATCCACAAGCTTATGAAATAATGGGTGAAAAACCACATCTTTTTCCACAACATTCCCAGTCCATTGTTGAAAAAGATCTTCTACGAAAACGTTATCAACAAGTTCTCCACTTGTATAAGCGTTCCAACCTTCCACACCTAATGCTCGCATACCTGCACTTAAACTAACTGTATTATTTAAATAAGAATAAGGGCCATCCGGACGAATGTTTACCCCGGCCATTCCACTAGTTTTCCACAGCTGTAAAAACTGTCCATTCTCTTTCAACCATTTGACTTCTTGAAACGAAAAATCTGGAACAATAATTAACGTCAACTGTTGGTTTCCTTCATATTCTTGCTTTCCTTCATATGCTTGCACAGCTTTTCCACAAAGTATTAACAAAACTATTATAAAAATAAGACTCGTTTTCTTAATCATCTTCATAACAAACTAATCCACCATTAATTTTCTGACATATCCACATTATCAACAACTTTACCCACATATTAAACATTGCTACTAAACGTTTATCAAAAGTTATTCACATATCCACCCGAGTTATCCCCAATATTTTTATTAACACGATTCTCCCTTATTCGAC
>SKSA01000028.1 GCA_007118195.1 Anaerobacillus sp.
ACTTCTTTTTGCTGTTTTTTTACCATCCATTTTGCTTTTAATGAAAAATATTTATGTTTCAATCCTTCACTAGACATTGATTCACCTCTTTTCTTTCAAACAACCAATATAGTACACCGAATGAAGTTCCGATTAGGACTAAGATAAAAAATAAAAGTGACACGGCGATACTTACGGTTTCACTGACACCAACTAATGCAAATAAATATACATAGGCACCTTCACGTATACCGATACCGCCAATCGAAATCGGTAACATCGTTAATATCGAGATGAGCGAAACAAAGCCGATTTGCGCTAAGATCGAAACGTGCACGTCAAAAGCTCGAAATAACATATCGGACACAAGGACAAACGATAGTTGAAATAATAATGAAAAAAGAAATAACTTTAATAGAAGCCCTTTTTCTTCCTTATAGGTAGAAACCGTTTCAAAGAACGAAGTTGTTTTACCCTTGAACAACTTCGTGATCTTTTTTTGAAAATAAGGAACAAATATTGCGCAATATAAAAACACGATTAAGCCAACAAATAGCAACAGGTGTAGATATAACGAACCGATGTCATTGACGTATAAAAGGCCGAAAACCGTCGCGAAAACAAGGGCAATCCCGGCAAATAATCGTTCAACCGTCACCGAGGCAACGGCTTTACTTGCCCCTACTTTTTTTCCAGCATAATAAATTCTAAACGCGTCACCACCGATACTTCCTGGCAAAAAACTATTAAAGAAAAAACCTATATAATACCAGCGAAAACAGTCGTAAAAATGTATACCTTTTTCCACCCCTAATAATAAATACCATTTATAACCACTAATAAAAATACATAAAAAAACAAACGCAAGTGCTAACAGTATATTATTGAGATGAACGGTTTTTAATTGTTGAATAAATACGTGCCAATCGGCCATCTGCACTAAAAAAAGACAAACAACAACCGAGACAAATGTTCGAAAGAGGAATTGTAGACGAATGCTGGGCCGCTTTTTCGTTTCTTGTATTGTTGCTTCCATCGCTAACTACCTTTTTCTTTTAATTTTTTATTTAATTGCGGTTTAAGAGCAATGCCGATAATTGCGAAACAGATGATGATTAAAAATGTCCAAAAAACGACTAACACCGACTGGCTCGCATGTTCTCCTAAATACGAATAAAGAATCGTGGCAGGTAATTGACCAATTCCTGTTGCGAAAAAATACGTTGAAAATTTCACGGGCGTTAATCCTGAAGCATAGCTGACAATCGCAAATGAATTAATCGGAAATAATCTTGCAAAAAGCACCGAATGCATCCCATAACGATCAAAAAAACGATCCATCCAATGTAACGCAGACTTACTAACTAATTTTTCGACGACAGGTCTTCCAAGTCCTCTCGCAATAAAAAAACAAAGCGCCGCTCCCGCCATCGCACTACTCCACGATAAAATCGTCCCCCAAACAGCTCCAAATAGTAACCCATTCGTAAACGTAACGACGAATGCCGGTAACGGTGCGACTATTAACGTTAAAATCATCGTCAAAAATGAAATGATCGGTGCCCACATTCCAAAAGAAAGTAAATAATCTCTATACCCTTCAATATCCCCCTCGACTAGCTTATTAAATACTACGTGCAATCCTTCACGAAAAGGAGTAACAAGAAAGTAAAATAAGACTAGTAAACTAAAAACAGTGATTAACAAACCAATTTGTATATTTTGATTTCGTTGTTTTTCTAATGCCATTAGTATTTCATCCCTTACTCACCGGATTGTATAAATAGGAAGGGCAGATCCACTATGAGTAAACATACTCCACAGTAGGTCAAAGATACCTTCCTTTTTTTAGTTATTTAGTTCAATGAATTTCATAATTGATTATTATCGCCACTAAGATCAATATATAGTTGCGTAAAAACCATTCGCAAACTATATATTGCATGATGTAGCTCATCTTTGGTAATTATGAAATTCACTCAGTTACTAACAACGTCATAAGGCCAGCCTTGTTGACCGTCTTCAAGGATGAATAACTGCTCTTCTGGAACTCCTTGCTCAATATAATAATCATAGGTACGAGTTGCACCACCGCCACCAGCTGGGCAAACGATGACAACTAAATCATTCGATTGTTTGAATTGATCCACGTAAGGAGCAAGCTTTGCATAATCTTCTTCAGAGTTCGTTGGATAAGCATATGTAGCTACTGCTCCATCAATATGATGTGCCTCAAATTCTTCTTCGACTTGAATGTCTAGTAAAAAGAGACCTTCATTGGCTTCCAGCTTTTCTTTCACTTCTTCGGCTGAAATATAATTATAATCCCCACTTGAACATGCTACTAATAGTAGACTTGTAGCTATAACCGCTACCATCATTAATAATAACTTTTTCATTTGTTTCTCCCCTATCTTTTATTTTATAAAATACTTACACAGGTATTTTAATACAGGGAACGGATGTTGTAAATACTTTTTTTTATGTATATGATAACTATTAGTTATTAAGTATCACGAATCGAAAATCGTGTCTATTTTTGATATACGAATTCAACTTTAATCGGGTGAATTAATGTTTGATTTTGTAAGGTGATTTACCGATATTTTCTACTTTTTGAAATGTTTCGCTTTTTCTTCTTTATAATTAAAAAGACTCGCCAATTGGCGAGTCTCTTTAAGCAAAAATATAGGCATATGATCATTCATAGAACTAAATCATGCGAACCGTTACAATGCCTTCGATTTGTTTGATTTTTTCCTCAAAATCAGGAATAGTAGCGTTGTCTACTTCATTGTCGATATCAATCATTGTATACGCATAATCGCCTCGGCTTCTGTTCACCATGTCAGCGATGTTTAAATGATAATTTGAGATCGCAGATGTGATCTGTCCCACCATATTAGGAACATTTTTGTGGAATGCTGCAACACGACGCTTACCTGTATAAGGGAGCGAAGCATTTGGAAAGTTCACTGAGTTCTTGATATTTCCTGTTTCAAGATATTCTTTCACCTGACGCGATGCCATAATCGCACAATTTTCCTCTGATTCATTCGTAGAGGCGCCAAGGTGAGGAATTGGAACTGCATTTTTCATTTTCAACACATCTTCATTCGGGAAGTCAGTAATGTACTTACCAACTTTTCCACTTTCAAGAGCGGCCGCCATATCTTTTTCATTAACAAGCCCACCGCGAGAGAAGTTCATCACATACACATCCTGTTTCATGTGGCTAAACGCTTCTTCATTGAACATCCCTTTTGTGTCATCCGTTAACGGAACGTGTACAGTGATATAATCAGCAGTAGCAAACAACTGTTCCAGTGACATCGCGCGTTGTACATTACGTGATAAGTTCCAAGCTGTATCGACAGAAATGAACGGATCAAACGCAATGACCTCCATGTCTAAGTTCAGAGCATCATTCGCTACAAGCGCTCCGATGGCTCCTAAACCGATGACACCAAGAGTTTTCCCTCTTATTTCTTTTCCAACAAAATTTTTCTTACCTGCTTCTACAAGCTTTGAAATTTGTTCTCCTTCTCCATCTAGTGTCTTTGCCCAAGCCACACCGTCAAAAAGATTTCGAGACGAAGCGATTAAAGAAGTTAACACAAGTTCTTTTACCGCGTTAGCATTGGCTCCAGGAGTATTAAAAACAACAATTCCATTTTCAGTACATTTGTCAATCGGAATATTATTAACACCTGCACCAGCACGTGCGATCGCCTTTAAATGATCTCCGAATTCCATTTCATGCATGTTAAAACTACGAACTACTATGGCATCCGGATTTTCACTATCATTGTCTATTGAAAATTGACCCTTATTAAATACATTTAGTCCAATTTCTGCAATATTGTTTAACGTTTTAATGGTTTTTAGTTTGTCTAAAGTTATTGTGCCCATTTTGTTTCCCCACTCCCTGTTTTTGGTAGTATCTAATACCCTACATTAGTTTTATAATTTTATTAATTCTGACTTTTTTTAAGATAAAATATTTCAGTTTCCAGGGCATCTCCTCCTAATAAACATAAAGAGGTAAAGGATCATCCCCTACCTCTGCCCAGGCGAACGGCTATTCGAAACTATGTGCTCCCCTACGGTTATCCGTTTTCGCCAGTTACACATAGCCTTTTGATTTATTCTATATTAACAAACTCTTCTTTAACCTTCAACTATAAAAATGTGTCAATTTAACTTCAATTCATTGTTTGCTAGTTAATTAGAAATTCACTCTTTTAACTTTGAATCAGTGAACCTAATATCTCGTGAAGATCCTCTTCGGTAAAAGTTGGCGACTTATCTTTCTCGGGATCGATGACTTCTTCAATTAAATGTCTCTTTTTCTCTTGTAATTCATTGATTTTTTCTTCAATTGTACCTTTTGCAACAAGCTTGATGACTTGTACAACATTTGTTTGACCGATACGATGAGCACGGTCTGCTGCTTGCTCCTCTACGGCAGGATTCCACCACAGATCATATAGGATCACGGTATCGGCGCCAGTCAGATTGAGGCCAGTGCCACCCGCTTTTAAGGAAATAAGGAATAAGCTACGTTCGCCCCTATTAAATTTATTGCAGATTTCTACTCTTTCTTCTGACGGGGTTTGTCCATCAAGATAGAAAAAAGAATTTCCTTGATTCGCCAATTTTCTACCAATGAGCTCAAGCATTTTCGTAAACTGGGAGAAAATTAATACCCTTCTTCCAGAAAGCTTCGCCTCCTCTATCATCTGCATCAGTTGTTCAAATTTCGCAGAATTTCCTTGATAGCCATCAACGAATAAACTTGGGTGACAACAAATTTGTCGTAAACGAGTTAAGCCAGCGAGAATTTTGATACGATTTTTTCTAAGTGTATCTTTGTCTAAATGCTTCAACGTTTCATGTCGTAGTTTTGCCAAATAGGCAGCGTACAGTTTCTTCTGCTCCGGGAGCAACTCAATGGTATCCGTGGATTCAATTTTTTCAGGAAGTTCTAAAAGTACATCTTCTTTTAATCTACGAAGCAAAAATAAATGAGTTCGCCTAGCAACCGCTTCTTTTGTAAGGTTACTATATTCCTTTAACCCTAGGAATAATTCAGGAAAGACCACATGGAAAATGGACCAAAGTTCGACTAAAGAATTCTCCACAGGGGTACCTGTAAGAGCAAAGCGATGTTCTGCCTGTATTTTTTTCACCGCGCGAGCTGTTTGTGTAACAGGATTTTTAAAGGCTTGGGCCTCATCAAAAAATACGGTGTGAAAGGCTTGTTTTTCAAACTGATGGATATCCTTACGTAACAACGGATAGGAGGTAATGACCACATCGATCCCCGCAGTATCCTTTAATTTTTTGATCCGCTCTGCTTTATTGCCGTCAACGACAAGCGCTTGTACATCCGGAGCAAATTTTTTGAGCTCATTCATCCAGTTATACGTCAACGATGATGGACAAACAATGAAAACAGGCAACCTCTTTTGTCGGATTTCAGGAAGTTCAGATACAATGAACGTGATGCTTTGCAGCGTTTTTCCAAGACCCATATCATCAGCAAGAATACCTCCGAAACCGAAACTCGCTAGTTTTTTCAGCCATTGGAACCCCTGCTTTTGATAGTCACGCAATATCACCTCTAAACGTTTCGGAATTGCGAATTCTAATCGCTCTGGGTGACGAAGGCTCTCCATAAACTTGTGAAACGAAGCCTCTAGTGAAAATACAGGACTACCCTCAACAGAATCGAGAAGCTGAAGACCTCGGACGAACGGAACATTCAAGCCTTTTTCCAATTCTTCCTTTTGGACGGGCGAAGTCGTTAAAAAACGTTGAATGTCTTTAAATTCTTTTGACTCCAACGAGAGGAGCGATCCGTTCCGCAAACGATAAAATTTGCGTTTCTCCTCTAGAGCCGCTAAAACCTCCCGAATATGTGTTTCAGGAATGCCGTCCATTTCAAATTTAAATTCTAGCCAATTGGTCCGTTCTTTTTTCGCCTTTATCCGAATCTGCGGAGGGGTATTCCCTTTAAAAATCCGGATTTTTACAGCGGAAGTGGCATAAATTTGCACGAGTGAGTGAAGTTGGGGAACATCATGGTACAAAAATTCATATTCCAACTCTTCATTCTGTAAAAAATATCCTCCATCCGTCTTGGCAAAACCACTATCCTCCATTCGTTGTAGGATTGCCTCCTCTTTGTCCACATCCCTAACAAGCATCGGGGTTTCGTTGAGTTCTCGATTCTCCAATGGATTCATTACAAAATTTTCATAATGGAACTCAAGACCTGCTAATAAGCGATTTTTCAAACGGTCCAAGTATAGCTTGGCAATCAACGGTGTTTTCACAACCCCACAAGAAATTGCTGCACATATTCGGACATCGCCTAGTTTTTTTAAACCTGGCACGACTTTGTCTAGGAAAAAATGGATCTGTTCCTCACGAATCGGTATTTGATCGGTTTTTGAAGTTTCTAACATTTGTTTTAGATCTGAAATACGTTTACAGTCCTCACTTTTCACAACAATGAGCCTTCCATTAGAAAGAACTGAGTTATAGGATGTCAATACAACCAATTGTTTTAGCCCACTGACCTTCAGTTGATAGTCTTTACCACGGTCTTCAGCTAAATTGAACTGTAGAGAAAGTGCTTCATTCGATACGTGAAGACTTTCATATATATTCGAGTCATATTCCAATTTCACGAAACGGGCTCCCTCAAGTAAGGGAAGGAGACTTTCCCAAGAAGATGGGGGAATGAGTAGAATTTCTTGATTACTGAGATCTACTGAAGGAATATGATTGTCGGTAATGTATATTTTTTCATCCATCATCACTTGAATGAGTTTCTGCATGACAGCATCTGTTTCTTTTTCAAAGCAATGAAGCTTTGGGTCAAATTTAAATGCCGAAGATAGCAATTTAAGATGACCTTGTTGCACTTCTACCAAAAAGTCACGGATATTTTTCACAGGAATCTGATCAATCATCATTTCTATTCCGAACATCGATTGGCCCTTGCTTATTGTTACCGGTTTACACGTAAACTCAACACTAACGATTTGCCTTTGTTCAAAGTGATACTGTTGTCCACTAGAACGTATTGGCTGATCATTGAAAAGAGTCAGTAACCCTTCTGTCAAAGCTTGATTCGTTGAGCAGTCATCCTCACTTAAGCATGCACCAATAGGTTTTTTTCCATGACGCTGGTGTTCATAAATCGAAAGTAAAACAGCTGCAATATGCTGGCAATCCCTTTGAAAAGAAGCGAGTTTCGGACAACTGCATGTCGCACGAAAGCCACTGTTGCCATCTTTTTCAATGGTGACATGGAAATTTTCCCTTCCTGTAACCGTTGCTTCGCAGCGGTCAAGACAGTAATTTTTAAATATTACTTTATTTGCACGATGAAAAGAGTCCCCTTTTTTGAAGGAGACTGTACCGCACATTTCTTTGATAATCTTTGGAGTTACTTTTATATTCAAACGACTTCTCCTTCCTAAGGATATACCGCTTTTTTCAAGGATTAAATAAATATAGTGAGCATTTAGGAATTCGTTTAGTAGATCTTAATTTCCCTTTTTAAAAAATAGTTATTACGATTGTATCACAATACTCACTGTCAAAGGAAATAACCTAATGGTCATTTCCTTCATCTCCGAAAGTTTTAGCTTTACGTTCGCTATAGATCATTCCGCTCTGTACCTATCAAATTTATTTCATCTTGTGATACATCAAATACCGTTTGACTCGCTTTGTTTTCTTCAGCATAAAAATAATCTGGTAATTTATCATTAGCTTTTGTAAATCCTGCTTTTCGATTAAATGCATGCTCCACTTTTAAAGTATCGTTTGCTATTTGCACAATATCTTCACCAGTATAATGATCACCTGTATAAGCAGAAACTAACTCTGCTAAAATATCCCAACGATTTTGAACAGCACCGGAAGTAAACATACAAAGACCTAGGTGATCCCATACTGTATTAATGGTTTGTGCATTTTTCGAGAGTTCTACTTGACCTTCTGGTGAATGATGATCAATTTGTGCTCTTACTGTTTGACCAGCCGTATGATCAGCGCCCATTGGTGAAGTAGCATAAGTCACTCCTAAACCTTTAACCGCTCGTGGATCGTATGCTGGCATCGTCTGCCCTTTCGTAGTTGGAACATGTGGTTCACCATAAAGTTTTCCTATAAGATCTGCTCCACTTCCGATAATTCTTCCAAGTGGGCTACCTTTCTTAACCTCTTGCAATGCGGCTATCGCTCCTTGGGCATCACCGAAGGAAATTACATTTTGTGCCATTAACACCCCTAATGCTCCACCCGTTTCAATCGTGTCAATCCCATATTCGTTACAAAGCCGATTTAATTCCGCAATCTCATCTAGATTACTGATATCAAGGTTTGAACCTAGTAAACCAATATTCTCATACTCTATTGGACCAGTCACCACTTTTCCATCTTTATTGACATAAACATTTGAACAACGAATAATACAGCCAGGCATACACGCATGCGTTGGCGTACCTTCACCACCACGTTCGAGTATTGTTTCACGAAGAGCTTCCCCAGTAATGTTTTTATAGTCGTCCATTGTACCGATGGAAAAATTCCTTGTCGGAAGTGCACCAAGGGCATTGGTTGTTTCTACTAATGATGCTGTTCCTTGTTCAGGGAGCACTTTCGCAGTACCAGGAGTTTCCATAAGCCAACCGTGATATTGTTTTAATGATACTTTAAAGAGGTCTTTATCACTGGCTTGATTTTTTCCAACATCACTAGCGTCAAGAACGATTGCTTTTATTCCTTTTGAACCTGCGACAGCACCTAAACCACCTCTGCCGTTGTATCTAGTTGGCTGTCCTTCTTTATCTTGGCCCGCGATGGCCGCTAAATTCATTTTTTGTTCACCCGCTACACCAATAAGCCAAACTGCGACATGTTTACCGTATGTATTTCGTAACCAAATGGCTGCTTCACTTACATCTTTTCCAAGAATCGGCGTTGCATCATCAAACTTTACTCCACCTTTTGAAAGATGAACAATTTTAAACTCATCACGTACATTTTCAAAAACAAGAGCTTTAATTCCCAACTTACCGAGTGTTAATCCAGAGATTCCACCTGCATTACTTTCTTTTATCCCACCAGTCAAAGGGCTTTTTGCACCAATCGAATAGCGGTCT